>JBKPDM010000319.1:0-11345 GCA_046727895.1 Pseudomonadota bacterium
CGTCCAGACTGTCTGGCTGCTGATCGTGGCGGCCATCGCGGGCCTCGTCCTCGGTTACATGACTTTCGGCCAGCAGATTTACGCGACCGGTGGCAATCGGCGCGCCGCCGACTACGCGGGCATCAACACCAACCGGGTCCGTGCCGCCGCGCTCCTGCTCTCGGCGCTCTGCGCGACCATGGCGGGCATCATCAACGTGGCGTTCTTCCGTAGCTTCAACCCGGTTGCCGGCCAGTTCCGCGAACTCGACGCGATCGCGTCAGTGATCATCGGCGGCGGCTCGATTTTCGGCGGCTACGGCACGATCATCGGATCGCTCGCCGGTGCTGCCGTGATCACGCTGGTGCGCGCGCTGCTGCAGCTCAACATCATCACCTCGACTGGCGCCTCGATCGTCCTGCCGCAGCACTGGGTCAACGCCCTGATCGGCGTGATCCTCATCTTCGCGGTTCTGATGGACATCTGGGTCCGCCAGGCCAACCTCCTGGGGCGGCTGCGCGAGGCTCTGTCGCGACCCGCCCCGCTGCCACGGGAAGCAACCCATTCCTGAGACCAGCATCAGCGCGGCGCCGATCGTGGAGATGCGCCACATCAGCAAGACCTTCGGCGCGGTCAGGGCGCTGGTGAACGTCGACCTCGTGCTGTTTCCCGGCGAGATTCTGGGCCTGGTCGGCGACAACTCGGCCGGTAAGTCGACCCTGATGAAGATCCTGACCGGCGCCTATCAGCGCGATTCCGGCGAGGTCCTGGTCGCCGGCGCGAAGACCCACTTCAAGAGCCCGCACGAGAGCCGCGCGGTCGGCATCGAGATGATCTATCAGGACTTCGCGCTCTGCGGGAACATGGATGTCGGCCAGAACATCTTCCTTGGCCGCTGGCCGCGCAAAGGCCCCTTCGTCGATCGCAGGAAGATGTACAGCGAGGCCGACCGGGTCCTGAAGCGACTCAAGGTCGACGTCAATTCGGTCTACCAGAAGGTCGAGAGCCTCTCGGGCGGGCGCCAGCAGTCGGTTGCGATCGCGCGCGCGATCTCCTTTCAGCCCAAAGTCATCGTCCTCGACGAGCCGACCGCCAACCTGTCCGTCGTCGCGACCGAGCGCCTGCTGGAGACCATGCAGGAACTGAGGAATCACGACGTCGCCCAGATCATCATCAGCCACCGGCTCCAGGACATCTTCGCGGTCGGCGACCGCGTGATGGTCCTCAAGCGCGGTCGCCACGTCGGCGAGCGCCATATTCAGGCGACCACGGAGGACGAGGTGCTCGGGCTGATCGTCCGGGGCGTCGCGGGTATGGACGAGCCGGCTTGAGGCCACACCAGCATTCGAGGAGCGGGCCATGAGCCAGTACGCCACCTACCCCAGTCTGAAGGACCGCTCGGTGTTCATCACCGGGGGCGGCAGCGGCATCGGCGCCTCGCTGGTCAGCCACTTGGCGGCCCAGGGCTTGAAGGTCGGCTTCGTCGACATCGCGGTCGACGCGAGCGAGCGCGTAGTCGAGGAGATCGCGGCGCGCGGCGACCCCAAACCGCTGTTCATCGACTGCGATCTGCGCGACATCGCGGCGCTGCGCAGCGCGATCAAGAAGGTGGCCGAGGCGCAGGGGCCGATCACCGTTCTGGTCAACAACGCCGCGCACGACGAGCGCCACGCCGTCGAGACCGTGACGCCCGAGTACTGGGACGACCGCCTGGCGGTGAACCTCCGCCATCAGTTCTTCGCCGCGCAGGCGGTGCATCCGATGATGAAGGCGGCAGGCGGCGGCTCGATCATCAATTTCGGCTCGATCAGCTGGATGGTCGGCCAGGGCGGGATGCCCGGCTACACCGCCGCCAAGGCCGCAGTGATGGGACTGACCCGCGGCCTCGCGCGCGATTTCGGGGTCGACAACATCCGGGTCAACTCGATCGCGCCCGGCTGGATCATGACCGAGCGCCAGGTGACCTTATGGCTGACCGCCGAGGGCGAGCAGGAACTCATGCGACGCCAGTGCCTCAAGCGCAAGCTCTACCCGAACGACATGGCGCGCATCGTCCTCTTCCTCGCCGCCGACGACTCGAGCGCGATGACCAACCAGACCTACGTCGCCGACGGCGGCTGGGTGTAGGCGGGCGGTTCGGCGCGGCGAGGCTTTGCCTCAGGCCGCGGCGCGAAGCTGCTCGAAGCGGGCCGCGACGTCCGCCGTGCATTCCCGGATGAGGGCGAGCTCGGTGGCGCTGAATGCGGGCCGGTAGTAGCCCGGAAAACGGATCCCGGCGGCCAGCTCGGCGATGAAGCGCTCGCTCGCCGGCAGGCGGCAGTGCTCGAAGAGGGCGCCAAGCGTCGCGTGCGGCGCCCGGCAGAGATCCTCGAAGCGCACGACCAGCGTCGCCGCGCCGAGGCGCGGGTTGGTCTCGAGCCGCGCGGCCAGGTAGCCATGGACGTGGCTCCAGTAGCGGGCCCAGCCCTCGACCTCAGCGCCCCGACGCCAGAGATCCTGGATGCGCGCGATCTCGTCCGCATCGCCGGCGTTGATCGCGCGCCGGTCGAGCCCGAACTCGAAATGCCCGACCCGCTGCAGGTGAGCGAGCGCCCGGGGGTTGGTCCGCGCGGCCGCAGAGAACAGCGCGTGCTGCTTCATGAGCGAGGCGATATGCCAGAGCGGCTCGCGCACCGGCAGGACGAAGCGCGCGTCCGGGAACAGCTCGAGCAGATACTCGAGCCGGGTGACGTTGTAGTTGGCCTTGGCGAGGTAGCGCGTGGCGGCGCGCACGCGCAGCAGCTTGCGGATGTGGTCGCGGTAGAAGGCCTCGAACTCGGGCTGGCGCGCGGCCGCGTCGAGCACGGCGCTCGCCCGCGGGTCGTGCAGCCGCGGGAAGAACGCCATCCAGAGGACCTCCTCGAAGGCCTCGGGGCTGTCCGGAGTAATGCGGATGCCGTCTTTGTGGCTGCGCTCGGACGCCTCGGCCTCCCGCCGCTCGGCCCGATCGAGAAACCAGTTCCAGAAGTACGGCGTGAATACGGGCGGGTAGTCCTTGTAGCGATGGGTCGCCGTGTGCTCGTGGCGGGCGAGCGCTTCGAGCAGGATCGTGCTGCCCGAGCGGGCGAGGCCGCTGACGTAGAGCGGCCCCTCGATCGGCACTTCGGCGAGCTCGGCCGCCATCAGCTTACTCTCGAGGTTGCCGAGCCCGATCCAGAAGCGCTGGTGGCGGGCGATGAAGCCGCCGAGAGCATCGATCCAGCCGGCCACCTCGAAGCCGTCGGCGCGGGCCTCGGCCATCGCCATCGTGGCGCGCCTCACTCGATCCGGAAGGCGAGCTTGATGGCCAGGGAGGCGGCCAGCAGGACCCCGAAGAACAGGGTCTCCCAGGAGCGCGCCCAGTCGGGGCCGAAGGTAAGATACTCTTTGCGGGGCAGGTCGACCTCGATCCGCTCGATCGGCCAGTCGGCGGGCAGATAGCCCGCGGGATTGCCGATCAGAGCGTTCCACCACACACGTTTGTGCAAGGTGCCGACCGGTGCCGGCAGCTCGAACTCGTCGATCAGCTGCCCGGCGGCATCAGCCACGCGAATGTGGCCGGGCCCCCCCTCGAAGGGTCGCACGAGCTCGGCGCTGCCGGCTTCGGGGAAGGTGCGCGCCACGACCGCTTCGCCCGGCCCCGGGAAGCCATAGCCATAGGCAGTGCTGAGCCAGAGAATCAGGCAGAGCGCCGGCAGCGACGCGACCACCGCCGGCCAGGTCACCAGGCCAAGCTGGCTGAACGAGAGCCGGAACATCCGCCGCATCAGCGGCCAGGCGCCCACGAAGTCGCCGTCATAGGCGTCGAGCGCGCGCCGCGCCCGGATCGCCTCGGCCTTGACCGCGGCGATCCGGCTCTGCGGCGAGAGCACCCGATAGAGCCACATCGAGCCGACCGCCGCGACCAGGCCCCAGAGGACGAGGCGCAGGCTTGGGGCAAGCCATGCGCCGATTTCCTGATCCAGCCAGCCGAACACCGGCGCTGGCAGATCGAGCAGCCCGAAGCTCGACATCGCCACTCAGCTCCGCAGCCAGCCGAACGGCCCGCTCACGCGGCCCGATCGGGCGCGTTCGCCTTTGCGCCGGCCGGCACCTTTTCTCGCCGAGCGGTGTCGGCACGGCGAAACAGGCGGCGGAACGGCCACATGATGACGAAGCTGAACGCCGCCAGAACCGCGGCTGCGAGACCCCAGAACGCGCCGACCAGGCTGAGGCCCGCGCCGGGTCCGACGTAGGCCGCGGCGTCGCCGACGATGCCGAACGTCAGGGCAGAAACCAACAGGCAGAAGAGCGCGTATCGCATTTTTGGTTCTCCTCGTTGCTTCCATCCACGAGCTCAGTTCGAGAGAAACTCCGGATCGAGACTGGCGGGGTCGATCCGCTCGCCCCAGGAGACGATGGGGATCAGCTCGCCCGCCTCGCCGCCCCGCTCCGGATTGAGATATTCCCAGACGATCTCGCCGGCCGGCGTCACTTCGAAAAGGCGTCCGCCTTGCGACTCGGTGATCAGGGTATTGCCGTTGGGCAGCCGTTGCTGGGCCGAGCGCAGGTCGCTCTCGAACGGCCGCGCAGCTGTGCCGGCGTAACTCCAGACCCGCTCGAGCGTCAAGGGGTCGAACTCGATCACCTGCGACTGTCCGCCTTCGCCGTAGTGGCCACGATTGTCGAACAGCAGAAGATGACCGTTGTCGAGAATGTCCGGATCATGCTGACCGAGCCAGGGCCCCTGGGTCGCCCAGACGATCTCTTCCCGGTCGAGGTCGAGCACCGCGAGCGCCCCGAGCTCGCGCAGCGAGAGCAGCACCTGCCCCTTCGCGGCGAACGGCAGGCGCGCCGCCTTGCGGGCGTCGATCACGTCGATCGCGTTGGTGTGCAGGTAGTCGCCCTCAGCGTACCACGGCACCCCATAGAGCATGCGCGCGTACGGAGACTTGAGCAGAGCATCCAGCACCGAGACCTTCTTCAGCTCCTCGCCGTCCGGCGAGAGCACGACGACGAAATCGTCGATGCGCGGCGGCTTCAGATGCTCGAACCCTCGGATCATGTGGCGGGTGATTTCCTGGGTCAGGAGATACACTTTGCCATCGTCGGCCACGTCCAGATCGTGATGGGTGTGCTCTAGATAGGTCCAGACCGGCTTGGAGTCCTTCGTCATCTTGACGAGGCCGTAGCCCCACGGTGTGTCGCCGACACCGACGTAGATCGCCAGGAGGTCGCCGTTCGGCAGCAGATGCGCCTTGCGGTAGTAGATGAGGCGGTCGGGCCGCGGCTTCTTGACCGCGGCGGTCCGGTCCCAGACGGCGCTGAACGGCAGCGACCACTGATGGACCACCTTGCCGTTCATGTCGATCAACAGCGCGATCTGGCCGCGGCCCGAGGTGTAGAGAGTGAGACCATCATAGGCCTTGGGGGGATCGTAGACGGTGACGCCGCGGGCCTCGGTGCGCGCCGGCTGCCAGAACTCGCCCGGATAAGGCGAGTTGAACCGGGTCCTCTGGGCCCACAAGGCCACGCCGCCGCGATAGGCATCGGTCAGATACCGGGCCGGAAATCGCTCGCTATACATGGTCAAGGTGCCGGCAATAAAACCGAGGAATGCAATACAGAGAATCAGTATCGCATGAAACGCGTTACTGGCAGTTGCGCCAGGAAACCGGGTCGATCGCTCGCCGGTCCGCATCTCGCCGTCCGTTCCACCGTCCCAAGGGCCGACATGGCACGCCACGTCCGCCGCCGCGGCACCCTTGTCCACGAGTAACTAACGCCTGACGGCGCCGACAATTCCACGCCGCTGTGCAAGCCCCGGGAACCATGACCGAACCGGGCTTTGCGTGGGTTCGCCGGTCTTGCGCGATCGACACCCGGCGGGCCAATTCGCTCCGGCGCGAGTGCCTCGGCTGCCGGCTGTGGCGGGTCAGTCTTTGCCTGCGAGCGGTGCGGGCGCCTCGCCTCCGACCAACTCGGGCCGCGGCCGGGCGGCCTGCTTCAGGGCAGCCAGGGAACGGTTCGTCCGCGCCGTCTCCTGATACGCCTGGATCGCCCGGCGCGTGCGCAGCCCGAGCCTGCCATCGATCGGCCCGGGGTCGAATCCGCCCAAGGTGAGGATCCGCTGGGCGTCGGTCACGAGATCCCGAAGCGACGTCTCGTCCATGTCCGCTTCGGCCGCGGCCTCGACGTCGTCCATGGCCGAAGCGGGTTTGAGCGTCGGAACGATTGTCACCGGTCGGCCGCCCGCCGCGGCGGGACCGGCGCCGAGGACCAAGGCCAGGCAACCGCTGATGGCGAGCGCGCCAAACCGCTTGAGCATGGCGGCCTCTTGGGGGGCGTACATCTCTCGTCTCTTAATCAGAGATTGCCACCACCAGGGGGACAGGTAAACCACAAGATGACAGCCCACTGCACCTTTTTGCCGGCCTGGACCGGCGGCTGTCATGATCGCCCGGAGCACCCTCGGCCTGGCTCGGCCTCGTGACCGGCCCGCACAGCCGCGCTGGCCAAGCGCTCGGGCGCGGCTGGAGCTCATGCCAGACGCAGCCCGTCACCTCAGCTGCCTTGCCGCCGGGACGAAGAGCACGGTCGGGACTGCGCCGCGTCGCTGCTTGGAAAGGTTCGCGCTCGGGCCCCCTCAGGCGCCGAACTTGGCCAGCCGGCCGGCGTGGGCGAGGGCCAGGGGGAGGAGGTGTTTTGCCTCGAGCTGACCGAGACCGCCCAAAAGGCAAGGCCTCTCGCCGAAGCTCTCGACCCGGTCCGGCCGGCAGGACTGCGCGGCCAGGAGCACCGGCACCGGATGCCAGCTGTGGCCCCTGAGCCGGGCGGGCGTGCTGTGGTCGCCGGTCACGATCAGAACGTCCGGGCCGAGCTCGACGATGTTGCCGATCTCGGCATCGAACTCCTCGATTCGCTGCACCTTGCGTCGGAAGTCGCCGTCCTCGCCTGCGGCGTCGGTATATTTGTAGTGCAGGAAGAAGAAGTCGTAATCCTGCCAATGGCGGCCGAGCGCCGCGACCTGCTCGGCCCAGTTCCGACCCGGGTCGAGAATGGTCATGCCGACCAGACGGGCGAGGCCGCGGTACATCGGATAGACCGCCAGCGCCGCGGCGCGCAGTCCATAGATCTCCGTCATGGACGGGATCGGCGGCCGGCGGGCGATGCCGCGCAGCGTCACCATGTTGGCCTGCGGCTCGTCCTTGAGGATGGCGGCCGCCGCGGCGATGAACTGACCGATCAGCCGGGCGGTCGGCTCGGATTCGGGGTTCTGCGCCTTGGGCTCGAGCGGGCGCACCCCCTCCCGCCCGGGATCGGTGTCGGCGACGTCCGCGCCGGCAGGATCACCGCGCAAGACCAGCACGAAACGGTATTCGCGCACGTGCTCGACGAAGGCCTCCGCGCCCGGGATCCGGATCTGCTTGAGCTTCTCGACCACGGCGCGGGCTGGCTCGCTGGCGATCCGCCCCGCGCGCCGGTCGGTGATCAGGCCATCGGCGCCGACCGTGCAGAAATTGCCGCGCGCCGCGACGTCGTTCCGCTGCAGATCGAAGTCGATCCCGAGCGCCTCGAGCACGCCACGGCCGATCTGATGCTGCAGCGGATCATAGCCGAACAGGCCGAGATGACCCGGCCCGCTGCCGGGCGTGATCCCGGGGAGGACCGGCAAGGACAGGCCGCAGACATTGCGCGCCGCGAGGGTATCCAGATGGGGCGTGGCGGCCGCCTCCAGTTCGGTCGGACCGCCCGGCTCGATCGGCAGCCCGCCGAGGCCGTCCGCGACCGCGAGGACGATCCTGGTCTCGTTGCGGATGGCGAGCTGCTTGATCAGATCCAGCATCGGCGACCTCCACCTCAGGCCCGGAGAGATTGGCTTCCAAGCCCATGCGACACTCGCGCAAGGGCGGCGCTTGGCCCGCCGCCTGCTGCCGAGAGGTTAAGCCATTGCGCCCCACGCAAACGAGTCTAACGAGTCTAGAGGATTGCCCCCGCCGGTCAAGGCATTGTCCGGGTTCTGTCCGCAGCGCGAGGCATGAGGGGGCTTCGTTGCCCCCGATCGGGAGGAAACGCGGGCTGTCAACAGCTCATTGGCGCTTGAACCAAGTGGGGCAGATCCCATATCATCGCCCGAATGCAGGTCGCTACGGCGGCAAACGCTGAGCGTGGACTTTGGAGCAGAGAAAGGAAGCACCCATGGCATTCGGTCCCGAACCAAGAGTCGCTCGGGCCCAGGTTGCCGTCGAACGGATCGACGAGGGCCTGCGCAGCTATATGCTGTCCGTCTACAATTATATGGGCCTCGGCCTGGTGATCACCGGCTTGGTCGCGTTCCTGGTGGCGTCGACGCCGGCGCTTTACGTGCCGATCTTCTCGACGCCGCTGAAGTGGGTCGTGATGCTCGCCCCGCTCGGCTTCGTGTTCCTCCTCAGCGCCAAGATCCGCACCATAAGCGTCGGCGCGGCCCAGCTGACCTTCTGGTTGTTCGCCGCGGTCATGGGCCTGTCGTTGGCGAGCATCTTTCTGGTGTTCACCGGGGCGAGCATCGCGCGGGTGTTCTTCATCACCGCCGGCATGTTCGGCGCGATGAGCCTCTACGGCTACACCACCAAGCGCGATCTCTCGGCCTGGGGCTCGTTCCTGTTCATGGGCCTGATCGGCATCATCATCGCGAGCCTGGTCAATCTGTTCATCGCCAGCTCGGCGCTGCAGTTCGCCGTGAGCGTAATCGGCGTGCTCGTCTTTACGGGCCTGACCGCCTTCGACACGCAGCGGATCAAGGAGATGTACTACGAGTACGACGCGTCCGACGTCATTGCCCGCAAGGCGATCATGGGCGCGCTCAGCCTCTACCTCGACTTCATCAACATGTTCGTGATGCTGCTCCAGTTGTTCGGCTCATCGCGCAACTGACAGTCGCCCAATCCCGCATGCGCAGGCCCGCGAGACGACGGTAGCTCGCGGGCCTTTTGTTTTGAGTGAAGCGACCTAGCGCAGCTCGAGCCCCGGTCGGCTTGGGATCAGCCTTTTAGATGTGCCTTGGTGCGCGACCGGCCGTGCACCGCGTCCTCGAAGTTCCAGCAGGTGCGGTGCGCCGCAAACTGGCACTCGTTCTGATCGGCGGGCTGGGTCTCGGCGGCTGCGTGGTGCGGGGCGAAGCCCCCCTTCAGTCGACGGTCCGGAGCGAGCGGATCACGCTCGGGAGCGCGCCTTCAGCCGCCTCGAAACTCGGACCGCTCGCCTTCGAGGCGGGCTTTGCTCTCAGCTCCAGCGACCGTCGCTTCGGCGGCCTCTCCGGGCTCTGGCTGGCGCCAGACGGCAGCCGGCTGATCGCGGTCAGCGATCACGGCACACTCTGGATCGCAACCCTCGAACATGCAGCCGACGGACGCCTGCTTGGCTTCGCCGGCTGGCAGGCGCTCGAGCCGGGTCGGGCCGCGGGCGATCCGACTGGTCGCGACGCCGAAGCCCTGGCCGAAGACGGCAGGGGCGGTCTGGTCATCGCCTACGAAGGCGAGCATCGGCTGCGTCGCTTTGCGCTCGAGGATCTGGGGGCGGCGCCGACGCCATTGCCGACACCGAAAGCACTCGGCGAGCCGAGCAATCTCGGCATCGAGGCGCTCGTCAATCTCCCCGACGGCACTCTCCTGGCGTTGGCCGAGGGCGTGCTCGATGGCGCCGGTGATCTCGATGCCTGGCGAATTGCGAAGGATGGCATCGATCAGCTGAGCTTCGTCTCGAGCGGCGGCTTTGTGCCGACCGGTGCGGACCGGCTCGGCGACACGATCTACGTGGTCGAGCGGCGCTTGACGCTGCTCGGCGGTATCGCGAGCCGCATCGTGACGATCCGGGCCCAAGATGAGCGCCACGGAGCCAGGCTGACGGGCCGCGCGCTCGCGGAGCTCCGAGCACCTCTGGTCGCCGAAAACTTCGAAGGCATTGCGGCCGCTCGCTGCCCCGATGGTCGCCCCTTCCTCTATCTGGTGTCGGACGACAATTTCAACGCGCTGCAGCGGACCCTGCTGCTGCAGTTCTCGCTCGATTCCTCACCAGGCGGGGCGGGGCAGCAACCGCCTGCGCCGGTCAGCTGGCTTCGGCAGACGCGGTCGCGCTCGCCTCGCGGGCGGCGACAATCCGCCGCTTGAGACGCCGGAGCTCACCAGGAAGGTCGCTGTCGCGGGCGTCGAGCAGAAAACCATCGAGGCCGCCCCGGTGCTCGACCGTGCGCACCGCCTGGGCCGAAATCCGGAGCCGGATGCTCTCGCCCAGGGTTTCGCTGTACAAGTGCCGGTGGCGCAGGTTGGGCAGGAAGCGCCGCCTCGTCTTGTTGTTGGCGTGGCTGACGTTGTTGCCCGTCAACACGCCCTTGCCGGTCAGGATGCAGCGTCGCGCCATCAGAGGGTCCTCGTCGGAATCGTTCGCGCCGGACGTGTCCGGCCGCAGTAACGGCGCCTACCTAAGGGGCGCCGGGGTAAAGGTCAAGCCGCCCCGGGCCCCGGGCCACGTCGACGCCCGACTCCGGCCGCGCTGGCCGATCATGCCGCATGCCGCCCCCGGTGCCAATCACTCCGCCGAGCCGGCGCGCGCGCTCAGCCAGTCGACGATCCCGCTCGCGCTCAAGGGATGGCCGACGACGTGTCCCTGCACGGTGTCGCAGCCGAGCCGGCGCAGCGCTTTGAGCTGCGCCTCGCTCTCGACACCTTCGGCGATCACCTGCAGGCCCAGCCGATGGCCGAGCTCGATCAGCGAGTGCACGATCGCCGCATCCGACGCGTCGGCAAGGTTGGCGATAAAGGAGCGGTCGATCTTGAGCGCATCGAGGGGGAAGCGCCTCAGGTGGGTGAGGCTCGCGTATCCGGTGCCGAAGTCGTCGAGCGCAAGACGCACACCCATTTCGTGCAGCTGCTCGAGCGTGGCGGCGACCCGATCGACCTCGTCCAGCATGCTGCTCTCGGTCAGCTCCAGCTCGAGCCGCGCCGCCGGCAGGCCCGCCTCCGCCAGGATCCTGGCGATCAGCTGGGCCAGATCCGGGCGTTTCAGCTGGGTCGCAGACACGTTGACCGCGAGCCGAAGGGCTCGCCCGGAGCACGACCAGCCGGCCACCGCCGCACAGGCCTGCGCGAGCGCCCACTCACCGATCGTAGCGATCTGACCGCTCGTCTCGGCCAGCGCGATCAGGGTCTCGGGGTCGATCGGTCCGAAGTCCGGATGCCACCAGCGCAGCAACGCCTCGATGCCGCTGATCGAAGTCGCGTTTGATCGTGGCCGCAAACAGGCGAAAGCCGCCGCCGGCCGCCTTGGCGCGGTACATCGCCAGATCGGCGTTCTGGAGCAGCTGCTCGGCGCTCTCGCCATCATTGGGAAAC
>JBKPDM010000320.1:0-7324 GCA_046727895.1 Pseudomonadota bacterium
GCGCCGCTCTCCGCAGCGGCGACGGGCACCCATGGCTGAGTTCTGGACCGGCTATGCCTGGCCGACGATCTGGATCGTCCTGCAGGTCGTCGTCATCATCGTGCCGCTGCTGCTCGCGGTCGCCTACCTGACCTACGCCGAGCGCAAGGTTCTCGCCGCGATGCAGCTCCGCCAGGGACCGATGGTGGTCGGGCCGTTCGGTCTCCTGCAGCCGATCGCCGACGGCGTGAAGCTCCTGGTCAAGGAGACCGTGATCCCGAGCGGCGCCAACAAGGTGGTGTTTCTGATCGCGCCGATGATAACCTTCTCGCTCGCCCTGGTCGGTTGGGCGGTGATCCCGTTTGGTGATGGTCTCGTAGTCGCCAATATCAACGTCGGCGTGCTCTACCTGTTCGCGATCAGCTCGCTCGGCGTCTACGGCATCATCATGGCCGGCTGGGCCAGCAACTCGCGCTACGCCTTTCTCGGCGCGCTGCGCTCGGCGGCGCAGATGGTGTCCTACGAGATCTCGATCGGGCTGATCATCATCAACGTCCTGATCACGGCGGGCTCACTCAACCTCTCGGACATCGTGCGCGCCCAGGCGGGGCTATGGTTCTTTATTCCGCACTTTCCGATGTTCGCGATCTTCATCGCCTCGATCCTCGCCGAGACCAGCCGCCATCCATTCGATCTGCCCGAGGCCGAGGCCGAGCTGGTCGCAGGCTATAACGTCGAATATTCCTCGATGGCCTTCGCGCTGTTCTTCCTCGGCGAATACGCCAACATGATCCTCATGAGCGCGCTCTGCTCGATCCTGTTCCTCGGCGGCTGGTTGCCACCGTTCGACATCGTGCCGTTCACCTGGATCCCGGGGCCGATCTGGCTGATCGCCAAGATCTGCTTCATCCTATTCATCTTCCTCTGGGCGCGGGCGACGCTGCCGCGCTATCGCTACGACCAGCTGATGCGGCTTGGTTGGAAGGTGTTTCTGCCGGCATCGCTGCTCTGGGTCGTGGTCACCTCAGGCTTCCTGCTCGCGACCGGCAACCTGCCCCACTCCCACTGAGCGCTGGAGACGCTTCGATGGCTTTTCTCGACCGCACTGCCCGCACCCTTCTGTGGCAGGAGCTGGTCTCCGGCTTCGCCCTGACCTTCGGCTACATGTTCAAGCGCAGCGTGACCCTCAACTACCCTTACGAGAAGGGGCCGCTCAGCCCGCGCTTTCGCGGCGAGCACGCGCTGCGCCGCTACCCCAACGGCGAGGAACGCTGCATCGCGTGCAAGCTTTGCGAAGCGATCTGCCCGGCGCAGGCGATCACGATCGAGTCCGAGCCGCGCCCGGACGGTTCGCGCCGCACGACCCGCTACGATATCGACATGGTGAAGTGCATCTACTGCGGCATGTGCGAGGAGTCGTGCCCGGTCGATGCGATCGTGCAGGGGCCGAACTTCGAGTTCGCCACCGAGACCCGGGCCGAACTGTTCTACAATAAGGAGAAGCTGCTCGCGAACGGCGAGCGGTGGGAGCGCGAGATTGCGGCCAACCTTGCCGCCGACGCCCCTTACCGCTAAACGCTAGGGCCACCGGGTTGACGCTCCGGCGGGCACCGAGGACGACATGATCATATCGCTGCTGGTGTTCTATCTGCTCTCGGCGGTCGCGGTGGCGGCCGGCGTCATGGTCATCTCGGCGCGCAACCCGGTCCACTCGGTGCTGTTCCTGATCCTCGCCTTCTTCAATTCGGCCGGCCTGTTCGTGCTGATTGGCGCCGAATTCCTGGCGATGGTTCTCGTCGTGGTCTACGTCGGCGCGGTCGCGGTGCTGTTTTTGTTCGTGGTGATGATGCTCGACATCAATTTCGTTCGGCTGCGCGAAGGCTTCCTGCAATATCTGCCGATCGGTGCGCTGATCGGCCTGATCCTCCTGGTCGAGCTGGGTCTGGTGCTCGGCAGCTGGGCGCTCTCGCCCGAGGCGATCCAGGCCGCGGCCGAGCAGCCGCTGCCGCCCGCGGTGAGCAACATCGAGGCCTTGGGCGATCTGTTCTACACCACCTACTTCTACCTGTTTCAGGCCGCCGGCCTGATCCTGCTCGTGGCGATCATCGGCGCGATCACGCTCACCCTTCGGCACAAGCCCGACGTGCGCCGCCAGCGGATCGCCGAGCAGGTCCACCGCCGGCGCAAGGAGACGGTGGTGCTGCGCAAGATCCAGCCGGGGAGCGGCGTCTGATGCCCGTCCCCCTTGAGCACTACCTGACCGTGGCGGCGATCCTGTTCACGCTCGGCATCTTCGGCATCTTCCTGAACCGCAAGAACGTGATCATCATCCTGATGTCGATCGAGCTGATGCTGCTCGCGATCAATCTCAATCTGATCGCCTTTTCCGCCTACCTCGGCGATCTGGCCGGGCAGGTGTTCGCGATGTTCGTGCTCACGGTCGCCGCCGCCGAGGCGGCGATCGGGCTCGCCATCCTCGTCGTCTACTTCCGCAACCGCGGCAGTATCGAGGTCGAGGACATCAATCTGATGCACGGCTGAGCCCATGTTTGCGACCGGGGTCGTCTTCTTTCCGCTGCTCGGCGCGTTCATCGCGGGCGTGTTCGGCCGCCTGATCGGCGATCGCGGCGCGCAGCTGGCGGCCTGCGGCGGGTTGATCCTGTCCGCCTTGTGCGCCTGGGTGGTTTTCGCCGGGGTGATTGGCGGCGAGCCCTACAAGGTCGAGATCTTCCGGTTCATCCACTCGGGCACGCTCGAGGCGGACTGGGTGCTGCGGGTCGACGCGCTCTCGGGGATCATGATGTTCACGGTCAGCACCGTGTCCGCGATCATCCACGTCTACTCGATCGGCTACATGGCCCATGATCCGGGCATCCCGCGCTTCATGAGCTATCTGTCACTGTTCACCTTCTTCATGCTGGCGCTGGTGACCTCGGACAATTTCATCCAGCTGTTTTTCGGCTGGGAGGGCGTCGGCCTCCTCTCCTATCTGCTGATCGGCTTCTGGTATACGCGGCCCTCGGCCTGCGCCGCCGCGATCAAGGCGTTCCTGGTCAATCGGATCGGCGACTTCGGCTTCGTACTCGGCATCGCGGCGATCTACCTCGTCTTCGATTCGGTCGAGTTCGACGTCGTCTTCGGCCATGCGGCGCAGTTCGCCAACACCCAGCTCCTGGTGTTCGGCGGCAGCTTCAACACGATCACCGTGATCTGCCTCCTGCTGTTCCTCGGCGCGATGGGCAAATCGGCGCAGCTGCCGTTGCACACCTGGCTGCCGGACGCGATGGAGGGCCCGACCCCGGTCTCCGCCCTGATCCACGCCGCGACCATGGTCACCGCGGGCGTGTTCATGGTGGCGCGCTGCTCGCCGCTCTTCGAATACTCGCCGACGGCGCTCGCCTTCGTCACCTTCATCGGCGCCTCGACCTGTTTTTTCGCCGCCACGATTGGCATCGCCCAGAACGACATCAAGCGGGTGATCGCCTATTCGACCTGCTCGCAGCTCGGCTACATGTTCTTTGCCTGCGGCGTCTCGGCCTATGCCGCGGGCATCTTCCACCTCATGACCCACGCCTTCTTCAAGGCGCTCCTGTTCCTGGCCTCGGGCTCGGTGATCCACGCCATGTCGGACGAGCAGGACATGCGCAAGATGGGCGGCCTCTGGCGCAAACTGCCGATCACCTACGCGACGATGTGGATCGGCTCGCTCTCGCTCGCCGGCATCCCGATCTTCGCCGGCTACTTCTCCAAGGATCTGATCATCGAGTCGGCCTTCGGCTCACACGCCGCGTTTTCGGGTTATGCCTGGTTTCTGGGCGTTTCGGCCGCCCTGCTGACGGCGCTCTATTCGTGGCGTCTCCTGTGCATGACCTTCCACGGCGAGTCGCGCGCTCCGGCCGAGGTCATGGCGCACGCGCACGAATCGCCCAAGATCATGACCGTTCCGCTGATTCTGCTCGCCATTGGCGCGATCTTCGGCGGCTTCTTCGGCGTCTGGCTCGGCGTGGCCAACGGCACGGGCGAGTTCTGGCACGGTTCGATTCTGGTCCTGCCCGACAACAACAGCATCGAGGAGGCGCACCATACGCCGTTCCTGATCTCGATCCTGCCTCTGATCGCGGCCCTGGTCGGCATCGCCGCCGCTTATCTCTGCTACATCCGCCAGCCGAGCCTGCCGCGGCAGATCGCCGACGCCGTGCCCGCGGTCTACCGGTTCCTGCTCAACAAATGGTACTTCGACGAGCTCTACGACTGGCTGTTGGTCGAGCCGGCCAAGCGCCTCGGCTACCGGCTCTGGCAGACCGGTGACGTCACCGTGATCGACGGCGTCGGCCCGGATGGCGTGGCCGCCCGGGTGCTCGACATCACCCGCCAGGCGGTCCGTCTGCAGACCGGCTATCTCTACCACTATGCCTTCGCCATGCTGATCGGGGTCGCCGCCCTGGTCACCTGGTACATGTTCGTGCTGTAGGGGGAGCGATGAGCGACTGGCCGCTGCTCTCCCTGGTGATCTTCCTGCCTCTGGCCGGTGCCGGCTTCATCCTGCTGATCCGGGGCGAGCCGGAGGTGGTGGCGCAGAACGCCCGCAGCGTGGCGCTCTGGACCGCAGGCATCACCTTCCTCCTCTCGCTCCTGATCTGGAGCAATTTCGATCCGACGCGCGCCGATTTCCAACTGGTCGAGAACGTCGAGTGGTTCGCCGGCTTCGGCATCAACTACCATGTCGGCATCGATGGCATCTCGCTGTTCTTCGTCCTGCTCAGCACGCTGACCACGCTGATCGTGGTCGTGTTCTCCTGGGAGTCGGTGCAGACCCGGGTCAAGGAGTTCATGGTCACCTTCCTGGTCATGGAGACCTTCATGGTCGGCGTGTTCACCGCGCTCGACCTGGTGCTGTTCTACCTGTTCTTCGAGGGCATCCTGATCCCGATGTTCCTGATCATCGGCATCTGGGGCGGACCGCGCCGCATCTACTCGGCCTTCAAGTTCTTCCTGTACACGCTGGTCGGCTCGGTGCTGTTCCTGATCGCGGTCCTGGTGATGTACCTGCAGGCGGGCACCACCGACATCCCGACCGTAATGACGGCGCACTTCGATCCGATCCTGCAGCGCTGGCTGTGGCTGGCAATGTTTGCCTCCTTTGCCATCAAGGTGCCGATGTGGCCATTCCACACCTGGCTGCCGGATGCTCATGTCGAGGCACCGACCGAAGGCTCGGTGGTCCTCGCCGGCATCCTCCTGAAGCTCGGCGGCTACGGCTTTCTGCGCTTCTCGCTACCCATGCTGCCGGACGCCTCGGCGTTCTTCACGCCACTGATCTACGCGCTCTCGATCGTCGCGGTCATCTATACCTCGCTGGTTGCGCTGATGCAGACCGACATGAAGAAGCTGATCGCTTACTCGTCGGTGGCGCATATGGGCATCGTGACGATCGGCATCTTCACCCTCAACCCGCTCGGTATCGAGGGCAGCATCATCCAGATGCTCTCCCACGGGCTGGTCTCGGCTGCACTGTTCATGGTCGTCGGCGTGGTCTACACGCGGATCCATAGCCGTGAGATCGCCGCCTATGGCGGGCTGGTCGAGCGCATGCCGCTGTATGCGACCCTGTTCATGCTGTTCATGCTGGCTTCGATCGGTCTGCCCGGCACCTCGGGCTTTGTCGGCGAGATCCTGGTGGTGATCGGCGCGTTCCATGTCAACAGCTGGGTCGCCACATTGGCGGCCACGGGGATGATTCTGGGCGCCGCCTACATGCTCTGGGTGTATCGCCGCGTGATCTTCGGCGCGCTCGTTCAGGAGCATCTCAAGCTGATCCGCGACCTCCGGCCGAGCGAGTTGGCGGCCTTCGCCCCGCTCGCCGCCCTGGTGCTGCTGATGGGCATATATCCCTCGCTGTTCCTCGATCCGATGGCGGCATCGGTCGATCATCTGTTGGCCCAGGCGGCGCGTCAACCGGCGGCCTCGACGGCAGCCGCCCTGGCGGCGCGCTGAGGCGAGGCACAAGCTGGAGACGGCCGTGTTCGACCTGACGCCCGCGATCACCGAGATCTTCCTCGCCACTGCGGGTCTCGCCCTCCTGATGGTCGGCGCCTTTCGGGGCCGCGAGCCGGAAGCGAGCCGGCTGGTGACGCCGCTCGCGGTGATGGCGATGGTCGTCGGCCTGTTCCTCCTGATCGTCGGCGCCAAGGGGCGCGCACTGACCTTCGGCGGTCAGTTCGTCATGGACGGCTTCGCGGTCTACCTCAAGGTGCTGGTCCTCGTGGGGGCGGCGCTCTGCCTGATCATGTCGTCCGACTTCTTCGAGCGGGAAGGGATCGAGCGGTTCGAGTACCCCGTGCTCGCCCTGTTCTCGACCGTCGGCATGCTGATGATGATCTCCGCGAACAGCCTGATCGCGCTCTATTTATCGCTCGAGCTGCAAAGCCTGCCGCTGTACGTGATGACCGCCATCCACCGCGACCAGACCCGCTCGACCGAGGCGGGACTGAAGTATTTCGTTCTCGGCGCGCTCGCCTCGGGCCTGTTGCTCTACGGCTGTTCCCTGGTCTACGGCTTCACCGGCACGCTGTCCTTCGAAGGCCTGGCGACGCTGTTTCAGCCGGGTCCGGAGGGTAAGCCCACGGTCGCCACGGGCGCCCTGATCGGCCTGGTGTTCATCGCCGCAGGCCTGGCCTTCAAGCTCGCCGCGGTGCCGTTCCACATGTGGACGCCGGATGTCTACGAGGGCGCGCCGACCCCGGTGACGGCTTTTCTCGCGGCGGCGCCCAAGGTGGCCGCGATCGGCCTCACGCTTCGGGTCTTCTACCAGCCGTTCGGCGAATGGGCGGCGCAGTGGCAGCAGATCGTGGTCTTCATCTCGGTCGCCTCGATGCTGCTCGGCGCCTTCGCCGCGATCGGCCAGACCAATCTCAAGCGACTCCTCGCCTACAGCAGCATCGGGCATATGGGTTACGCGCTGGTCGGGCTGGCCGCCGGCACATCCGACGGCGTCTACGGCGTCCTCGTCTACATGGCCATCTACGTCGTCATGACGGTCGGCGCCTTCGGCTCTCTGCTGGTGATGCGCCGCAACGGCGTGGCGATCGAGGCGATCGAGGATCTGGCCGGCCTCGCCGCGGCCCAGCCGCTGCTCGCCGCCGCGTTCGCGATTTTCATGTTCTCACTCGCCGGGATTCCGCCGCTCGCCGGCTTCTTCGGCAAGCTGTACGTGTTCCTTGCCGCGATCGACGCCCATCTCGTGCCGCTCGCGGTGATCGGGGTGCTCGCGAGCGTGGTCGGCGCGTACTACTATCTGCAGATCGTCAAGGTGATGTATTTCGACGAGGCCCGCGACGTGTTCGAC
>JBKPDM010000321.1:0-15345 GCA_046727895.1 Pseudomonadota bacterium
CCTCCAGCTCAAGCTGCCGGGCAGTGGACGTAGCGTGGCTGACGAGATCACACAGGCTATCTCGGTCATCGGCGAGAACATCAATCTGCGCCGCACCGCGACCATCGAGGTAAGCGAGGGCGTCGTCGGCAGCTACGTGCACGGCGCGCTCGCGCCGGGGCTCGGCAAGATCGGGGTTCTGGTCGGATTGCAGTCCGCGGGGGACAGTGAGCAGCTTGCGGCGCTCGGCAAGCAGCTCGCCATGCACATCGCTGCCGCGAGGCCGCAGGCGGTCAGCGTCGATCGGCTCGACCAGGCGGTCGTGCAACGCGAGCGAGCGATCTACGCCGACCAGGCGCGGGCCTCCGGCAAGCCGGACAATATCGTCGACAAGATCGTCGACGGCCGGATGCGCAAGTTCCACGAGGAGGCGGTGCTACTCGAGCAGCCCTTCGTGATCGATCCGGATCTCAAGGTCAAGGACGCGATCGATCGGCTGGCGGAGAAGCTCGGCAGCTCGGTCGTGGTCACCGACTTCGTCCGCTTCGCTCTGGGCGAGGGACTCGAGGCCAGAAGCTCGAACCTCGCCGCCGAGGTCGCGGCTCAATTGGCCGACACCTGAGGCCGGGCTGCGCGGTCGGCCGTCTTAACCCCGACCTAACCCGCGCAAGCGTAGCACGAGGTTGATCGACGCCGATGACCGAGGTGACCGAGCCACCCGCCCGATTCCGCCGGATCCTTCTGAAGATGTCCGGCGAAGCGTTGATGGGCGATGGCGAGTTCGGTCACGATCCGTCGACCCTCGCCCGCCTGGTCGACGACGTCCAGAGCGTGCATGCCCAGGGCGTCGAGCAGTGCCTCGTGATCGGCGGCGGCAACATGGTGCGCGGCGATCAGGCCGTCGCCAACGGGATCGAGCGGGTGACCGGCGACTACATGGGCATGCTGGCGACCGTGGTGAACGCGCTCGCGGTGCAGAGCGTGCTCGAACAGGCGGGGCTGCAGACCCGCGTGCTGTCGGCGATCCCCATGGCGTCGGTCTGCGAACCGTACATCCGCCGGCGCGCCATCCGGCACATGGAGAAGGGGCGGATCGTGATCTGCGCCGCGGGCACCGGCAACCCGTTCTTCACCACCGACACGGCGGCGGCGCTGCGGGCGGCGGAGCTCGGCTGCGACGCCCTGCTCAAGGGCACCAAGGTCGACGGCGTCTACTCGGCCGATCCGATGAAGGAGCCGAACGCCGTGCGCTTCGATCGGCTGACCTACCACGAGGTGCTGGCCAAGGATCTCAAGGTGATGGATGCCTCGGCGATCTCGCTCGCGCGCGAGAGCGCGATTCCGATCATCGTGTTCTCGCTCCGCACAGCCGGGGCGCTCATGCGGGTGTTGCGCGGCGACGGTCCGCATACGATGATCACCGAGGAGGCACCCAAGGCGAGGGAGGTTAGGTCATGAGTGAATTTACCATGGCTGATCTCAACAAACGCATGAACGGTGCCGTCGACGTGCTGCGCAAGGAGTTCGCGGGCTTGCGCACGGGGCGCGCTTCGGCGAGCCTCGTGGAGCCGATCTCGGTCGCCGCCTACGGCAGTGAGATGCCGCTCAATCAGGTGGCGACGGTCAATGTGCCCGAGCCGCGCATGCTCTCCGTGCAGGTCTGGGACAAGGGCTTGGTCAAGGCGGTGGAGAAGGCGATCCGGACGGCCGATCTCGGTCTGAACCCGGCCGTCGACGGCACCCTGATCCGGGTGCCGATCCCGGAGCTGAGCGAGGAGCGCCGGGCGGAGCTCGCCAAGGTCGCGGCGCGCTACGCCGAGGCGGCCCGGGTCGCCGTGCGCAACGTACGCCGCGACGGCATGGAGCAGCTCAAACGGATGGAGAAGGACGGCGACCTCTCACAGGACCAGCACCACAAGCTGGCCCACGAGGTGCAGGAGTTGACCGATCGTGAGATCAAACAGATCAACGACATGCTGACGGCGAAGGAAACCGAGATCATGACGATCTGAGCCGGCCATGCCTTCACGAACCCTGACCGAACCGGCCGCGACGCCGACAACGTCGCGCGGCACCGCCTCGAGCGGCGGACTTCAGCATGTTGCGATCATCATGGACGGCAACCGGCGCTGGGCGCGATCGCGCGGGATGCCGCCGGTCTTCGGCCATCAGCGCGGCGCCGAGGCCGTCCGACGCACGGTCGAAGGTTGCCGGGAGCAGAACATTCGTTACCTGACCTTGTTCGCCTTCTCGTCCGAGAACTGGCGGCGGCCGGCGGGCGAGGTCACGGAGCTCATGAACCTGCTGCGCTTCTACCTGCGCCGCGAGATCAACGAGCTGGCCCGCAACGGCGTCCGCCTCTTCTTCCTCGGGGAGCGCGACGTGATGGCCGCCGACATCGCCGAGATGATGGCCGAGGCAGAGCGCCGGACCAGGCAAAACACGGCGCTCACGTTGACCATCGCCCTCAACTACGGCAGCCGGCGCGAGATCGCGCGGGCAACGCGCCAGATCGCCGAGCGCGCGGTCGCGGGCGAGCTGGATTGCGCCACGATCGATGAGGATCTGTTCGCTCAGACGCTGAACACGCTCGGGCTGCCCGATCCGGATCTGCTGATCCGGACCAGCGGCGAGCAGCGGCTCAGCAACTTCATGCTCTGGCAGCTGGCCTACACCGAGCTGGTGTTCCTGCCGGTGCACTGGCCCGAGTTCGATGCGCGCCACCTCAGCGAGGCGATCGCCGAATTCCGCCGGCGCGAGCGGCGTTACGGGGCATCGAGTGGCTGAGCCCGACCCGGCGCTTCGGCGTCGCGTGCTCTCGGCATTGGTGCTGGTGCCGATTGTGCTCGCCCTGGTCTGGCAGGGTGGCTGGACCTTCACCGGCTTCGTGTCATTGATGGTTGCCCTGATGGCCTGGGAATGGGCCCAGCTGAGCGCCCAGCGCTACGGGCCGCAGAGCGGCCGGGTTGCTGGCGGCGCGGTGCTCGTGGTCAGCCTGACCGCCATCCTGCTGATCGCCCTGGGACGCGTGGAGATGGCGCTCTTTTGCCTGGTCAGCGGTGCGCTTCTCGCCGGCCTGCTCGCGTGGAAGGTCGGCAGTCCGGCCGTCTGGACCAGCGCCGGCGTCGGTTATGTCGGCCTGCCGGCGCTGGCTCTGGTCTGGCTGCGCGCTACGCCGGAACTCGGCTTCGCCTGGCTGCTGTGGCTGTTGATCGTGGTCGGGACCACCGATACCGCCGCCTATTTCACGGGTCGCGCGCTTGGTGGGCGGCGCCTCGCGCCCGCAATCAGCCCAGGGAAGACTTGGTCCGGTCTCTTCGGCGGCGTGCTCGGCGCGGCCACCGCAAGCGTCGCCACGGTCTGGGTCATCGGCTCCGAGCGACTGCTCCAGGCCGCTGGTCTGGGCGCTCTGCTGTCGCTGATCTCGCAACTCGGCGACCTGGTCGAATCGGCGCTGAAGCGCTCGGCCGGGGTCAAGGACAGCGGCTTCCTGATCCCCGGCCACGGCGGGGTTCTGGATCGGCTCGACGGTCTGTTGTTCGCCGCGCCCGCGCTGGCGGCGATTGGCCTCGTGGTCGGCCCCGAGGTGTTGCCATGGCCATAGCCCTCTCGCCGGAGCCGCAGCCCGCCGGTGCGCGCCGCAGCCTGACCATCCTCGGCGCATCCGGGTCGATCGGCCAGAGCACGCTCGATCTGATCGGCCGCTCGCCCGAGCGCTATGCGGTCGAGGCGTTGACCGCGCACCGCAACGTCGAGCGCCTTGCCGGCGCCGCGCGGGCGCATCGGGCAGCGCTGGCCGTGATCGGCGAGCCGTCGGCCTACCTCGAGCTGAAAGCGGCGCTGTCCGGCAGCGGTATCGAGGTGGCCGCGGGGCCGAGCGGCCTGGCCGAGGCAGCCGAGCGCCCGGCCGAGTGGGTCATGTCGGCGATCGTGGGTGCCGCCGGCCTCGGTCCGACCCTCGCCGCGGTCCGCCGCTCCGCCATGGTCGCGCTGGCCACCAAGGAGTGCTTGGTCTGCGCCGGCGCCCTCCTGCTGGCCGAAGTCGCGCAAAGCGGCGCGGTTCTGTTGCCGGTCGACTCGGAGCACAATGCCATCTTCCAGGCGTTGCGCGGCGAGGCGCCCGACAGCGTCGAGCGGCTGATCCTGACCGCGTCCGGCGGACCGTTTCGCAACCGATCGCTGACCGAGATGGCCGGCGTCACGCCGCAAGAGGCGATTGCCCATCCGAACTGGAGCATGGGGGCAAAAATCTCGGTCGATTCCGCAACCATGATGAACAAGGGACTGGAGCTGATCGAGGCGCATCACCTGTTCGGCCTGGCTCAGCAACAGATCGAGATCTTGGTCCATCCGGAATCGATCGTGCACAGTCTGGTCGGGTTTCGCGACGGATCGGTCCTGGCCCAGCTCGGGCAGCCGGACATGCGCATCCCGATCGCCTACGCGCTCGGCTGGCCGGAGCGGATCAGCGCGCCGACGCCGCGGCTCGACCTCGGCGCGATCGGACGGTTGACCTTCGAAACACCGGACCCGGCGCGCTTTCCGGCGCTGCGCGTAGCTGCCGAGGCTCTTGGGCAAGGTGGCTGCGCGCCCACCGTGCTCAACGCCGCGAACGAGGTTGCGGTCGCCGCGTTTCTGGCCGGACGGATCGGCTTTCTCGACATCGTCGGGGTCGTGGAGGCGGTGCTCGAGGCATCGCTGAACCCGGCCCCCGACACTCTGGACGAAGTGCTTGGCGTCGATGCCGAAGCGCGCCGCCGTGCGCAAGCGCTTGTCGCCGACTGGTCGCCGGCCTCGATCGGCAACGCGTGAGGAGCAGGGTATGGTTCTGCTGACGGACATTGGCACCTATCTGGTCCCCTTCCTGGTCATCCTCTCGGTCGTCGTGTTCGTGCACGAATTCGGCCACTACCTGATCGCGCGGCGCACGGGCGTGCGGGTCGACGTGTTTTCGATCGGCTTCTGTCCGGAGCTGTTCGGCGTGACCGTTCGTGCCGGCACGCGCTGGAAGTTCAGCGTGCTGCCGCTTGGCGGCTACGTGAAGATGCACGGCGACGCCGATCCGACCAGCACGACCATCGATCTCAGCGCGCGCCCTGATCCGGACAGCTTCCCGGCGAAGAGCGTCTTGCAGCGAATGACCATCGTGGCGGCCGGCCCGCTCGCCAACTTCGCCTTCGCCATCCTGACGCTGGGCCTCCTGTTCGCGACCGTCGGCCGACCGGTCACGCCCGCCGTGGTCGGCGAGGTTCAGCCGGGCAGTGCCGCCGAGGCCGCGGGGCTGTTGCCTGGCGATCGGATCGCCGCAGTCAACGGCGACCCGATCGCAAGCTTCGAGGAGCTTCAAGTCGTCGTTCGCGACAGTCCCGGGGTGCCGCTCACCTTTACCATCCAACGTGCTGGCCAGAGCCTCGATCTGACCGTGACGCCGAAGCAGACCGAGATCACCGACCGCTTCGGCACTGTTCACCGGATCGGCCTGATCGGCGTCAGTCGCTCCGGCGTCGAATTCGAGCGCTCGAACCCGTTGCTGGCGGTGATCGAAGGCGCCGGCGAGACCGGGCGACTAGTTGGCGGCACGCTCCATGCCCTCGGCCAGATGATCATCGGCACGCGGACCACCGATGAGCTGGGCGGGCCGCTGCGCATCGCGCAGATGTCCGGCGAGATCGCGCGGGACGGCCTGGTACCACTGATCTGGTTCACGGCCGTGTTGTCGATCAACCTTGGCCTGATTAACCTGTTTCCGATCCCGATGCTCGATGGCGGCCATCTGGTGCTTTATGCGATCGAAGGCGTACGCGGGCGGCCCCTCAACGAGCGCAGCCAGGAAGTCGCCTTTCGCTTCGGTCTGGTGCTGGTCCTGACCCTGATGGTGTTCGCGACCTGGAACGACCTGGTTCATATGAATGTCATTGAATTCTTCAAGGGCCTCATCTCCTAGGAGACAGAGCCATGTTGTTAGCAAGCCAAGACGGGAGGAACGATGGCGCCGCGTCTGGCCGCGTGTCTGGCCGTTGTCTGGCTGGTATTCGGCATGTTCGGGCCCAGCATGAACCAGGCCCGGGCGCAACAAGCAGAACCATCGACCAACCAGTCCGAAGGCGTCATCCAGGGTATCCGGGTCGAGGGCAACCAACGCATCGAGGCCGCCACCATCCGCAGCTATATGACGGTCCAGATCGGCGACCCCTTTGATCCGGCCAAGCTCGATCAGTCGCTCAAAAATCTCTACGCTACCGGTTTGTTCGACGATGTCGCCCTGCGCCGTGAGGGCGATCAGCTGGTCGTTCAGGTGGTCGAGAATCCGATCATCAATCGGATCGCGTTTGAGGGTAATCAGCGCCTCAACAAGGACGTGTTGAGCAACGAAATTCAACTTCGCCCGCGAGTGGTCTACACGCGCTCGCGGGTGCAGAACGCGGTCAGCCGGATTCTCGAGCTGTACCGCCGCAACGGTCGGTTCGCGGCGACGGTCGAGCCGAAGGTCATCGAGCTGCCTCAGAACCGCGTCGATCTGGTCTTCGAGATCAACGAGGGGCCGCTGACCGAGGTGTCGCGGATCATTTTCATCGGCAACAAGGCCTTCAGCGGCAACACGTTGCGCGGCGTCATCCAGACCAAGGAGGCGGCCTGGTATCGCTTCCTCAGCAGCGACACCACGTACGACCCGGACCGACTGGCCTTCGATCAGGAACTGCTGCGGCGCTATTACCTGGCGCGCGGCTATGCCGACTTCAACGTGCGTTCGGCGATCGCCGAGCTCACCCCCGATGGCAAGAGCTTTGTGATCACCTTCACCCTCGAAGAAGGCGAGCAGTACAAATTCGGCACCGTCGACCTGGAATCGCGCCTGCCAGATCTCGAGCCGGGCCAGCTGCGCCAGCTGATCAAGACCGAGCCGGGTGATACCTACAACGCCGACCAGGTCGAGGCCTCGATCACCGCTCTGACCGACGAGATCGGCAAGCGAGGCTACGCCTTCGTCGAGATCGACCCGGTGCCGCACAAGCAGGAGCAGGCGCGCACGGTCGATCTTACCTACGTCATCAACCAGGGCTCGCGCGTCTACATTGAGCGGATGGATATCGTTGGAAATGTGCGCACGCTCGACGAGGTCATCCGGCGCGAGTTTCGGGTCCAAGAAGGCGATGCGTTCAACACCGAACTGCTGCGCCGGTCACGCGAGCGAATCCAGAACCTCGGCTTCTTCGACAAGGTGGATCTCGCCACCAAGCCAGGATCGAGCCCCGACAAGACCGTGATCGAGACCACGGTGAGCGAAAAATCGACCGGCGAGCTCTCGTTCGGAGCCGGCTACGCCACTTCGGAGGGGCCGCTCGGCGACGTCCGCCTCAGCGAGCGGAATCTGCTTGGAACGGGCCGATCGGTCAGCGCCAACTTCACCATTTCGCCGCGCAGGCAGGCGCTGAATCTCAGCTACACCGAGCCGTATTTCCTGGGCTACGACGACGTGACTGCGGGCGTCGACGCGTTTCTGTCGTCGACCAGTTTCAAGAGCGAGGCATCGTACGATCAGAAGACCACGGGGGGCACGTTGCGCGCCTCCTATCCTTTGACCGAGCACTGGACCCACGGTCTGCGTTTCACGGTCCGCGAGGACAGGGTCGACAACGTCTCGGACAGCGCCTCGGTCTTCATCAAGGACCAGGAAGGCTCCTACCTGACGGCGCTGGTCGGCCAGACCCTGACCTACGACACGCGCGACTCGCGCTTCCTGCCCACACAAGGTTACATCTTTCGGGTGGATCAGGATGTGGCGGATTTCGGCACTGGCACGGAATATCTACGCCACGAGGCGAATATGTCTTACTATTTCCCGTTCACTCCCGATTGGGTCCTCAACCTCTCGGCTCGTGGCGGTTACATCTCGGGCCTTGGTGGCAATGTGAACCTGATCGATCGCTTCTTCCTTGGCGGCGAGTCGTTCCGTGGCTTCCAGTTCGCCGGCGTCGGGCCGCGCGACACCAGCACCGACGATTCGCTGGGCGGCAATCTGTTGTACACCGCCACCGCCGAGCAGCGCTTTCCCCTGGGGCTGCCGGAGGAGCTGCGCATCTTCGGACGTGTGTTCGCCGAGGCGGGAACCTTGACTGACGTCGACGCCCATGGACCTCAGGTTGAGGACAGCGGCGAGATCCGGGCTTCGGCCGGCGGCGGTCTGTCCTACCTCTCGCCGCTCGGCCCGATCTCGATCGACCTGTCGCAGGCGCTTCTCAAGAACAGCGCCGACAAGACCGAGCTGTTCCGCGTCAGCTTCGGCACGCGCTTCTGACGTGGAGGAGCGGCAAGCGGTGGCCAAGGACCGGCATCGCCGCGGGCTCGTGATCGGTGCCTTCCTGGCGGTCGCCGCGATGGCGCCCTGGTCGATCGGCGAGGTGTGCGCGCAGAAGCTGCCCGATACCGTGGCGGCCGTGATTGACTACGAGAGGATTCTGCGCGACGCGGCCGCTGCGCGCAGCATCCGCGCGCAGATCGAGGCCCGCCGCAAGACCTATCAAGAGGAGATCAGCAAGCAGGAGCAGCGCCTGCACGAAGCCGACAAGGCCGTCGCCAAGCAGCGCTCGGTGCTGACGCCCGAGGCCTTCGCCGAAAAGCGGCGCGAATTTGAGCAGCAGGTCGCTGACGTGCAGAAACTGGTCCAGGAGCGCCGGCGCCAACTCGACAGCGTCTCATCGGTCGCGCTCAACGAGGTCAAGAACGCGTTGATCGAGATCGTGACCAGCATCGCCGATGAGCGCGGCTTCAACCTGGTGCTACCGAGTTCGGACGTGCTGTTCTTCTCGCGCAAGATCGACCTCACCGATGAGGTCCTCGCCAAGCTGGACGAGCGGTTGCCCGACGTTCGGGTGTCCGAATCCGCGGACTAGCGCCGTGGCCGATGCGCGCTTCTTTCGTGCCGGGGGGCCATTCACTCTCGGGGCCCTGGCGGCATTGGCAAAGGCCCGTCTGCTTGGTGGCGATCCACAGCAGGCGATCGCCGAAGTGGCGCCGCTCGAGCACGCCGGTCCCGACCAGATCACCTTTCTGGACAACGCCCGCTATCGCGACCATGCCCGAACGACCCGGGCCGCGGCCGGCCTGGTCAAGCCCGAGCACGCGGGCTACCTGCCGGATGGGGTCGCCCGCCTGCTGAGCGAGCGACCGTACCATGATTACGCCCGCACCGCCGCGGCGTTCCATCCCGACGCGGCCGCGCCGGATCGGGCGCATCCGCCCCCAGCCGGCATCGGCCCGACGGCCGTGATCGACCCGACCGCCGTGCTGGGCGAGGGCTGTCGGATCGCTGCCGGAGCGGTGATCGAAGCCGGGGCCGAACTGGGGCCCCGCTGTCGGGTTGGCGCCAATGCGGTCCTCGGAGCCGGTGTGGTCCTTGGTGCCGACTGCCGAATCGGACCCGGCGTCACTCTCAGTCACTGCCTGATCGGTGAGCGGGTCGTGATTCACGCCGGCGTGCGGATCGGGCAGGACGGCTTCGGCTTTGCTCTCGATCGGGAGGGCCATGTCAAGGTGCCGCAACTCGGCCGGGCGCTGATTGAAGATGACGTCGAGATCGGCGCCAATACCACGATCGATCGCGGCAGCGGCCCGGACACGGTGATCGGTCGCGGCTGCAAGATCGACAATCTGGTGATGATCGCCCATAACGTCCGGCTTGGCGCTGGCTGCGTCGTGGTCGCCCAGAGCGGCATTTCGGGCAGCACCGCGATCGGCGCCGGCAGCATCCTAGCGGCGCAGGTCGGTGTCACCGGCCACCTGATGATCGGCCCGCAGGTCCAGCTGGCGGCGCGCACGGCCGTGATTCGCGATCTGCCGGGCGGCGCGACCTATGGCGGCATCCCGGCGGTGCCGATCCGCGAGTGGCGGCGCCAGGTCGCGGCGATCCGTCGCCTCGGAAGACGAAAGGCAGGCAGGAATGAATGATGCGATCCAGGCCGGTGCCCGCTTGGATGATCTCGATATCGACGCGATCAAGCGGATGATTCCGCACCGCTATCCGTTCTTGATGATTGACCGGGTAATCGAGATCGAAGCTGAGACCAGCGCCGTCGGGATCAAGAACGTGACCGTCAACGAGCCGTATTTTCAGGGCCACTTTCCCGAGCGGCCGGTCATGCCGGGCGTGCTGATCGTCGAGGCCATGGCGCAGACCGCGGCGGCGTTGGCGGTCGCCAGCATCGGACCCGCCGCGGCGGGCAAGCAGGTGTACTTCATGACCATCGATCAGGCGCGCTTTCGCCGGCCCGTGGTGCCGGGCGATCAGCTGCGCATCAAGGTGGTCAAGGAGCGCCGGAAGCTGGGCGTCTGGAAGTTCATCGGCCAAGCCATGGTGGGGGACCAGCTGGCGGCCGAGGCGACGATCAGCGCCAAGATCATGGGCCTTGGAGCGTGATGGCGGAGATCCATCCGACGGCGATCGTCGACCCTAGAGCGGAGCTCGCCGACGACGCGGTCGTCGGTCCCTATTGCGTGGTTGGTGCGGGCGTGCATCTGGGTGCGCGGGTACTGCTCGAAGCCCACGTCGTGCTGACCGGCGAGACTTCCCTCGGCGACGGCTGCCGGGTGTTCCCTTTCGCCTGTCTCGGCCATCGGCCACAGGACCTCAAGTATCGGGGTGAAGCGACCGAGCTGGTGATCGGTCGCAACGACCAGATTCGCGAACATGTGACGATGCATCCGGCACCGCGGGGGGGCGGCGGGGTGACCCGGATCGGCGACGACGGCCTGTTCATGGCGGCGATTCACATCGCACACGACTGCCAAGTCGGCAACGGCGTGATCATGGCCAACCACGCGACTTTGGGCGGCCACGTCGAGGTTCAGGACCATGCCTATCTGGGCGGCCTCTGCGCGGTGCATCAGTTCGTCCGCCGCATCGGTCGCCAGGCGATGATCGGCGGCTTGTCCGGGGTCGAGCACGACGTCATCCCTTACGGCATGGCGCTCGGCAATCGGGCCCACATCAGCGGCCTCAACATCATCGGCATGCGGCGGCGCGGCGTCTCGCGCGATGAGATCCATGATCTGCGTACCGCCTACCGCCTGCTGTTCGCGCCCGAGGGCGCGTTTGCCGAGCGTCTCACGGAGGTCGCCGGCCACTTTGCCGATCATCCACGGGTGATGGAGATGGTCGACTTCATCCGCAGTGCCGACGGTCGCGCGATCTGCATGCCCTGGACCCGGGTCGATTGAGCGGGGAGGCGCGCCGGGTCGCGGTTCTCGCCGGCAGCGGGCTGTTGCCGGGCCAGGTGATCGACGCGGCGCGGCAGGCCGGCCGAGAGGTCTTCGTGCTGGCCTTCGAGAGCGAGACCGATCCGCTCGTGGTCGAGGGCATGAGGCACGAGTGGGTCCGGCTCGGCGAGGTCGGCCGCACCCTGCGGGCGCTGCACGATGCCCGCGCCGAGGACTGGTCCGGTGCGGCGACCCTCGCTCTCAGGCCTCAAGCTGGACTGGCGCGGCATGCACTTGCTGGCCAGGCTTGGGCGGCAGGCTGGCGAAAGCGACGATCGCCTGCTCCGGGCGATCGTCGGCGAGCTCGAAGCCGAGGGCATTCGGGTGATCGGCGCCGATGAGGTGGCCGGCGGGCTGCTGGCGGCGGAGGGTCTGATGACCAAGATCGGGCCGGACCCGGCTGCGGCACGCGACATCGCGCTCGGCGTCGAGGTCGCTCTCCGCCGGGGCGAGCTCGATGTCGGTCAGGCCGTGGTCGTGCAGGACGGACTGGTGCTCGCGGTCGAGGCGGTCGAGGGCACGGACCGGCTGCTGGAGCGTTGCGCCACCCTGCGGCGCGCGGGCCCGGGCGGGGTTCTGGTCAAGCTCAAGAAGCCGGGACAGGAGCGGCGCGCCGATCTGCCGACGATCGGACCGGCCACGGTGTCTCGCGCCGCTGCGGCGCATCTTCAGGGCATCGCGATTCACGCCGGCAACTGCCTGATCATCGATCAGGCGGAAGTGATCGACGCCGCCGATCGTGCGGGTCTGTTCGTGATCGGCGTCGATGTCGGCGGCTGATCGATTGGGGGGACGCCGCATGGATCGGGCCCAGGTCTTCGTGCTCGCCGGTGAGCCTTCCGGCGACATGCTTGGCGGTCGCCTGTTGCAGGCACTCCAGGAGCAGACGGGCGGGGATCTCCAGTTCTCAGGGGTCGGGGGGCCGCGCATGGCCGAGCGGGGCCTGAGGAGCCTGTTCCCGATGGAGGAGCTGACGCTGCTCGGCTTCGCCGAGGTCGTGACCCATCTGCCCCATCTCGCCCGACGTCTGCGCCAGACGGTCGGCGAGATCCGCCATCGTCGGCCGGCCTTGGTCCTGACCATCGATTCGCCGGGCTTCGCGCTGCGCCTGCAGCGCCGCCTGGCTGGCCTGCCCTTGCTGCGCATGCACTACGTCGCGCCGCAGGTCTGGGCGTGGCGGCAGAACCGCGCCGCGCGGATGGCCCGCGACGTCGATCACCTGCTGGCGCTGCTGCCGTTCGAGCCGCCGTTCTTCGAGCGGCACGGCCTGTCCTGCAGCTTCGTCGGCCATCCGATCACCGAGGAGGCCGGCCGCCGCGGCGACGGCGAGCGCTTTCGCCGACGCTACGACGTCCCGACCGATGTGCCGCTGATCTGCATCCTGCCCGGCAGCCGGCGAAGCGAGGTCAGCCGTCACCTGCCGGTCCTCGACCAGGCTGTGAGCATCCTCTGGCAGCGGTTTCCGCCGCTCCGTCTGGTGCTGCCGACGCTCGCCGGGATCGCGCCCCTGGTCAAGCAGCTGGTCGCGAGCTGGCGGTTTCCGGTGCTCGTGCTCGAGGATCGGGCCGAGCGTTTCGACGCCTACGCCGCCAGTTGGCTGGCGATCGCGGCCTCGGGCACGGTTTCCCTGGAGGCGGCTGTCGCCGGGCTGCCCCTGATCACGATCTACCGGACCGGCCCCTTGTCCGCCTGGCTCGCCCGACGCCTGATCAGGGTATCGCATGTCAACCTGGTAAACCTGATCCTCGGTCGCCCGGCCGTCCCGGAGCTGCTGCAGGAAGACTGCTGTCCGGAGTGCATTGCCGCGACGGCGACGCGGCTGCTGGAGGACGAGCACTTGCGCCAGGAGCAGCAGGTCGCGCTCGCCGAAGCGGTGACCCGGCTCGGCGGCGGCGATGGCCGGCCGCCCAGCCAGCGCGCCGCCGCCAGGGTCCTGGAGATCATGGCCGACGATCAACTCAGAGGACCGCATCGCCAGCGGCGTCGACACCCTCCGCCTGCCGCGCTCAACGCTCGAGCAGGGACCTTGTAGAAACGCCGCGCGCCGGCCGCGGGCGCTCTGCGCGACGGACCTAGCCTACTCCGCCGCCGACGGCCGCGTCAGCTCGATCGCCTGCTGCGCGATTGCGGCGGTCGACGGCTCGCCACCACCCGCGACCGTGACGGTCGGGAAGGCGAACTTGATACCGTTGGCGTCGAACGCCTTCTTGATCATGCCGTAGGCGCGCCGGCGGATCACGAACTGCTCGCCCGGCTTGGTCATCATCTTCATCCGAATCTGGATCGCGAAATCGCCGAACTGCTCGACGCCCTGCATCTTGAGCGTCTCGATGATGTGCGGCGCGAACTCCGGGTCGGCCTGCAGCTGCTTGCCGATCTCCTTGATGATCCGCTTCACCTTGTCGACGTCGGTGTCGTAGGTGACCCCGATGCTCAACTTGTCGATCACCCAGTCGCGGCTCATGTTCTCGATCGCGCCGAGCGTGCCGAACGGCACGGTATAGAGATAGCCGCGATGGTGGCGGAGCTTGATCGAGCGCAGCGAGAATGACTCGACCGTACCTTTGTAGTTGCCGCTGACGATATACTCGCCGATCCGGAAGGCGTCGTCGAGCAGGTAGAACATGCCGGAGATGACGTCCTTGACCAGGGTCTGGGCGCCGAAGCCGATGGCCACGCCGACCACGCCGGCGCCGGCGATCAGCGGCCCGACCTCGACGCCGAGGGCGGAGAGCGCCATCAGTCCGGCCATCACGAGCAGGACCACCAGCAGCAGATTCTTGAAAATCGGCAACAGCGTGCGCAGGCGCGCCCGGCGACGCGCCTCGTCGCCCTCCACTTGGCCAGCGGTGCTGGCCTCGGCGAGCCGGCGGTCGATCCAGGCGCGGGCGAGATGCCAGGCGAAATCGGCAAGCAGCAGGACGACCACGGCGTTGATCGCACCCCGCAGAAGCCGGGTCGCCATGGTGTCCTGCATGGTCATGGCGGCGACATCGAGGCCGAGCAGCCAGGCGATCAGATAGGCGCCACCGATCAGCAGCGCTGCCCGCAGTCCGCGCTCGATCGAGACGGCGGTCAGCGACGGCACGGAGTCGTCGGCGGCAGCGCTGCCCGCCGGGCGCCGCACGTGCTCGACCGCGAGATCGACGCCCCGGATCGCGATTGGCAGCAGCAGGAGGACGACGCCGACGTAAAACGGCGCCGCCGAGCCCGTGAACAGCAGCAGCCAGACGACCACCACGTAGAGCGAGAGCAGCCAGGCGCCGAGCCGATGCGTGCGGCTTGCCCGCTCACCAGTCTCCCTTGCCGGATGCCGCCAGATCACATAGAGCGCGAGCCCGACCAGAACGACGCCGCAAGCGAGCCCAACCACGTAGCCGGCGGGCCGGCTGACCCCAAGGATCTCGAGGCTGCTGAGCGTGAACTGGACGAAGAAGAACCAGCCGACCAGAACCGCCGACCAGACGAACCAGAAGCGGGCCGTTGCGGTCGCCATCGGCACCAGACGGAAGCGCTCGGCACCGGGCGCCAGGAGGAATCGCCCGAGCACGAGCACCAGCCGGACGATCAGGAACACCACCAGATACCCGAGCACGACGTGCTTGAGCAGCGGCGGCCAGTCGAACAGGAGGAAAGCGCCGATGCTGCCGATCGCGAATGCGAGCAGCACGAGCAGGCCGTAGGTCCCCCGCACCGCGATCGCGCGCAGGCGATCCGGCGCCGTCTCGAGCGTCATTGCGATCAGGCGCTGGCGAACGCCGGTCGAGGCCCACCGCAGGAGCCACTCGAGGCCGAAGCCAAGCGCCACGAACATGGCGATCAGGACGATCGGCCTCTGCCCGCCCCATGCCGCGCGTTCGGCGGCGAAGGTGGTCCATGCCCGGTGAAGCTCGTCGGGCAGAGTCGGGACCGCCGCCACCAGCTCGCGCAGGAAGGCGCGCATCATATCGAGCTGGCTGTCCATCATCATATGCGCGCTCATCGGCGGGCTCGGCGCCGCAGGCGCGACCGCGGGGGCCGGCGCCGGCCGGTTGGCCTGGGCCTGCAGCCAGGCCTGCACGCCCGGGTCGCGCAGCAGATCGGCGAGCGTGCGCAGCTGCTCGGGGCTGGGCG
>JBKPDM010000322.1:0-7589 GCA_046727895.1 Pseudomonadota bacterium
GAGCGGGCGGGACTGGCCTAGAACCATCCCGCGCGCCGGTTACAAGCCGCGGCGTCGGCCGCGCCAGCCGAAGATCAGGCTGATCACGAACAGCACGAGGAAGATGATGAACAGGATCTGCGCGATCCCGGCGGAGGTCGAGGCGATGCCGCCGAAACCGAACAGCGCGGCGACCAGCGCAATGACCAGGAACACGACGGCCCAATACAGCATGGCTCATCTCCTAAGGCACCCTGCGCGAGGCCGGGGCCGCGCTTCGACTACATCTTTTCCTTGGTTTTCTCGGCCGTGTCGCTCGTGGCCTGACCGGCGGCCGAGACGTCCTTGCCCATCCCCGAGACGGTGTTGCAGCCGCTGAGGGTCGACATTCCGAGCAGCAGCAAAAGCGCGCTCAGCAACCAAAAGGTCGGCCAGGTCAAGCTCTGCGCCGCGGCGTCGGCTCGTGCCATCGTTCCCTCCATTCGAAGCTCAATCCGTCGAACCAAACGCGCGCGGCGGTCGAAGGTTCCGCTCGCCCGGCTCGAACGCCGTCGCCCGGAGCTCGATTATCGTCTAGCCTCCCGTCAGATCAGCCGGGAGGTCAGGGCATGTTTAGGGGCATCGGTCAGATCCTGCCGCGCGCGGCGGTGCGCTGGCGCCACAGGATCGCCCTCGTGGTCGGCGGACGCGCCTTCACCTATGCTGAGCTCGAGCGGAATTCCAACCGGCTCGCCAATGCGCTGGTCGGGCTCGGGGTGGCACCCGGCGACCGGGTCACCCTCTATGGCCTCAACTCCGCGGAGTGGCTGATCGGCTACCATGCGGTCGCCAAGCTCGGCGCGGTCGTCAATCCGATCAACGTCATGCTCACCCCCGGGGAGGTCGTGTTCGTCACGCGCGACTGCGAGGCGAGCGCGATCCTGATCGGTCCCGAGAAGCTCGAGGCGTTTCTCGACGTGGCGCGCGACACGCCGGTCCGCCAGGTGGTGGCGCTCGGGCGCGCGAAGCAGGCCGGCATCCACGACTTTGAGGCGTTGCTCGATCGAGCCTCGGACGCCTTCGAAGTCCACGAGGTGGCGCCCGATGCGGTCGCGACCATCGGCTACACCTCGGGCACCACCGGCCATCCGAAGGGTGCCATGCAGAGCCAGCGCGCGGTCGCCGCCAACATCGCGCTGACCGCGACCATGCACGTGAAGAGCGCGCTCGATACGGTCGTGACCGCGCTGCCACTGCCGCACGTCTACGGCAACGTCGTGGTCAACGGCGGGCTGATGACCGGCATGACCGTGGTCCTGCTGGCGCGCTTCGAGGAGCGTGCCGTGCTCGACGCGGTCGAGCGCTACCGGGCGACCATGCTCGAAGGCGTGCCGACCATGTACCAGTATCTCCTCAACTCGCCCGAGCTCGAACGCCACGATCTCTCGAGCCTCACTCGCTGCACGGTCGGCGGCCAGACCATGCCGGTCGCCAAGATGGAGGAGGTCGAGGCGCGCCTCGGCTGTCCTCTGATCGAGCTCTGGGGCATGACCGAGCTCGCCGGCCTCGGCACCACCTTTCCGGCCTATGGCGAGATCCGTCATGGCTCGATCGGGGTGGCGCTGCCGACCGTCGAGGCACGGATTGCCGCCATCGAGGACCCGGCGCGCTCGCTGCCGGCGGACGAGGTCGGCGAGCTGATGATCAGGGGCCCGATCGTGATGCAGGGCTACTACGGCAATGAGCCGGCGACCCGTGCGGCGATCGAGCCGGACGGCTGGCTGCACACGGGCGATCTCGCCCGCACCGACGCCGACGGCTACGTCTACGTCGTCGACCGCAGCAAGGACATGATCAACACCGCCGGCTTCAAGGTCTACCCGGCGGAGGTCGAGCGCGTGCTGGCCGCGCACGCGAGCGTCGCCATGGTCGCGGTCGGTGGTCAGCCCGACCCGCTCAAGGGCGAGGTGCCCAAGGCCTATGTGGTGCTAAGGCAGGGCACCGCGGGCGATGCCGAGGCCCTGCTTGGCCATTGCCGCGCCCATCTCGCGCCCTACAAGATCCCGCGCAGCGTTCAGTTCGTCGCCGATCTGCCGAAGACCAGCACCGGCAAGATCATGCGCCGCGAGCTCAAGACCCTGGACCCGCCCGATCCGGCCTGAGCCTCGGAGAAGCGGCGCCGAGCGCAGCGTTCAGCATCACGGCTGCAACAGGCGCTTGCGGGGGTGGCGAGGGCCGTCGCACTGTCGGAAAGTACGGCTCCCTGCGGAAACTCGTCCCGGCCACTCGGCGACAGAGCTCGCCATGAGCGGCCACTACGCTCACGGTCCGGACGTTCGAAAAACCTCATTCCTCGAACCGCTGGATCGGCTGAAGCTGGCGGTACCAAGTGGTCCATGACCGTCTGAGCTCCGGCTCCGTCTTCCCATCGTCGTAGGCAGGCGATGTCAGGGGCGAGGTCTTGGTCACCGTGATCGTCACGATGGCGCGCATCCACCGAGCCAGCGAGCTGCGAAAGTTGCCGAGAAGCGCATCGAAGGTTACGTCTCCGCGCGCCACCACGCTTGCCGTCCCTGCGAACCTATATCCTCTGCGCACGAAGGGATCGACGAAGTTGACCTCGACGAGAGTTCCAGGCGAGCGTATCTCGCCGAACGCGATCGTCTCGTCGTCCAGCACGACGAAGGTGCCCTTCGGCGAGAGATTGGGCACGCCATCGCAAGTGGCCGTCGCAACGAACCCTAGGCGTTGCTCCTCAATGATCCGCTTCATGTCCGGTGTCAGCATCTTCGGCCTCACGCACCGACATGGCAGGCAAGGTAGCCCTGCGTTGGACGCTGCGCCGCGAGGCGCAGCTGGCCCGGCAGGCGGCTAGACTGGGCTGTCAGGCCTCGGCGCGTGGTCGCAGGAGGTAGGTATCGAGAAACCGGCCGAGCCAGCGGTCGGTCGCCGGGGCGTAGCGATCGTAGCCCTCGAGCTGCTGATCGCGCGGCTGCGCGCCTGGCAGGGTGAGCATGGCGCCGCCGCGTTCCGATCCGCTCCAGCGCTCGACCATGACGCGAGTCATCTCGGGGTGGAACTCGATGCCGTAGACCTGCTCGCCGTAGCGGAATGCCTGGGCGTCGAAGGCGTCGTTGTGGGCGAGATGCACGGCACCGGTCGGGATCTCGAACGTATCCCGGTGCCACTGATAGAACATCGTCGGGCCATCGAAGTAAGCCTGGCCGGCGGCAGTCGGGTAGACCGGATGGTAACCGATCTCGACCAGACCCTCGGGGTGCCGGCCAACCCTGGCGCCGAGCACACGCGCGATCATCTGGGCGCCGAGGCAGATGCCGAGCAGCGGCCGATCGCTCGACAACGCGACCCGCTCGAGCCAATCGAGCTCCATGCGGATCGCCGGCCGGTCGTCGTCGTTGGCGCTCTGTGGCCCGCCGAACACGATCGCCGCGGCGTAGCCGGCGAGCTCATCGGGCAGCGGATCGAACAGGTTGGTGCAGCGGCGATCGAAGCTGTAGCCACGCTCAGCGAGCAACTCGCCGACGCGGCCGGGCGTCGAATGCGCCCCGTGAACGACGATCAGGATCTTGGCGGCCATTTGCTCCCAAGCCCATTCTTTCAAGCGGCCCGCCTTGAAGATGATGCGAAGCGCCGGCGTCCACAAGACCGAGGTTCGGGCGCTGACTCTACGCCCGGCGCGTCGGCTCTCTGGCGTGCGTTGACGCCTGTCGCGGGCGCCCATAGCGTGCCTGTGATCGCGGCAGAGGGCAATGTCCATGACAGCCAACGATGACCCGCGCGCGCCGGAGGGCGGCGACTGGCAGGACCGCCGGCGCCGGCTTCAGAGTGCCGTCGAGCGCCACATGATCCGCTACATCGGCGACTTCCCGCCGTTCTTCGTCGAGCGCGCGGAGGGGTCTTACATCTATGACGACAGCGGCCGGCGCATCCTCGACTTCACGTCGGGCCAGATGTGCGCGACGCTCGGCCACAATCATCCCGCCGTGGTGGCTGCGATCGGCCGCAGCTGCGAGCGGGCGATCCACCTGTTCAGCTGGCTTCTGGCACCGGAGGTGGTCGAGCTTTGCCGCGAGCTCGCAGCGCTGCTGCCGCCACAGCTGCAGAAGGTCATCCTGCTCAACACCGGGAGCGAATCCAACGAGGCCGCCATCCGCATGGCCAAGCTCGCGACCGGCGGCCACGAAGTGGTGGCGCTCAGCGCCTCCTTTCACGGCCTGACCGGCGGCGCCGGTGCCGCCACCTACGCGGTCGGCCGCCGGGGATACGGCCCGAGCGTTCCCGGTAACATGGCGATCCCGGCGCCCAACGCCTATCGCTGCCCGATCCGCCACTGCACCGATGCGTGCGACCTCGCCTGCCTCGAGGTCGGCTTCGAGCTGATCGACCAGCAGAGCACCGGCCAGCTGGCCGCGGCGATCGCCGAGCCGGTCATCAGCACAGGCGGCGTCATCGTACCGCCGGCCGGCTATTTTCCGCGCCTGAGCGAGCTCTGCCAGGCGCGCGGCATGCTGCTGATCATCGACGAGGCGCAGACCGCTTTCGGCCGGCTCGGCGCCAACTTCGCCTTCGAGCAGGATGGCGTCGTGCCGGACTTCGTCACTCTGTCCAAGACCTTGGGCGGCGGCGTTCCGCTCGCCGCGGCGGTCACCAGCGCCGCGATCGAGGCGACCTGCTACGAGCGGGGGTTCGTACACGTGACGTCGCATGAGTCCGACCCGCTGCCGGCGGCGGTCGGCCTCGCGGTTCTCGAGGTGCTGCGGCGCGAGCGTCTGGGGGCGCGCGCGCTTGCGCTGGGCCGGCGTCTCGAGGCCGGTCTGCGCGACCTGCAGCAGCGCTACGAGGTGATCGGCGACGTGCGAGGTCGCGGCCTGCTCTGGGGGGTCGAGCTGGTGACCGATCGGCAAAGCCGCAGGCCCCATCCCGAGCTCGGCGCGAAGATCACCGGGCGCTGCCTGGAGCTCGGCCTCTCGATGAACATCGTCTCGCTCCCCCGCCTCGCCAGCGTCTGGCGGATCGCGCCACCCCTGACCTCAACCAACGAGCAGATCGACGACGGGCTGACCATCCTCGATCAGGCGATTTGCGAGCAGCTCTAGGCCCGAGGACGAGAGCCGGGCCTCCGGGGTCGCAGTCGAGAGCGCTGCCGCGGTGTAAGGGCCGGTCTTCGCGAGCAACCCACACCGTTCTGGAGCCTCGTTCGGCGGCGGCGCGGCGGCGCTTCGGAGCGTGGTCGCGCCTGGTGACCGGCGTCGGCCCCGGGGCGACCCGCCTTTACCCGAAATTAACAACTTGCGGCTTTGCTGCGGGTACGCCGACGACACCTTCGATTCCTCCGGCGCAGGTGGTCTCATGGTTGGGGCGAAGCGGGCATTCCCGCAAACCGGTTCGTGGCAGCTCGGGCTGATCCTGCTCGGCATTCTGAGCGGCTGCCAGACCATGGGCGATGCGTCGAAAACGCAGATCCCGGGCGACGGCTGGCGGGTGGTCGAACGGCTCGGCAACGCGCGGTACCGGGCGCCGGACACGAGCGGTTGGGCGCCGGCGGCCGCGACCAGCGCCATACCGGCGGGCAGCCGGATCGAGACGGGGATCGGTGGCCGGCTGATCCTGACCCGCGCCGACGATCATGTGAGCGCCGGCCCGGCCAGCTCGTTCGTCCTCCCGGCCAGCCCCGGGGACGGGGCGCTCGATCAGCGTGCCGGCCGGTTGCGCTACCGGTTGGCGGCCGCCGGTGCGCCCTTCGCGATCCAGACGCCGCTCCTCGCCATCGAGGCCCGCGGCACGGTGTTCGAGGTCACGGTCGGCGCGGACGCGACGGAGGTCGCGGTCGAGCGCGGCCGTGTGCGCGTCGCCACGCCCGACGGCCTGCGCCACGCCGAGCTCGGAGACGGCCAATCGGCTCGCGCGAGCGCGATCGAGGGCCGCCAGCTCGCGTTGCGACAGGGCGCGACCAAGCCCTGGCAGCCGGTCGAGCCAATCGTTTTGCCCGCGATGGAGCCCAAGCCGGTGCAGATCGACGTCGCGCCCGCCACTCTCCAGGGCAGCGTCGTACCGCCGCGGCGCCCACACGATCTGCCGGGAGCGGATGCGGCACCGGGAAGCCCTCCGGCCACGCCGGCCTCGGAGGGGCCTCGGGGCGGTGACCCTCGGACCGACGCGGCGGTCAGCTTGCGACCGGCGGGCTATGCCGAACCCAACGTCGAGACCGAAGCCTCTCCCGGGGCCGACTCAGCAACCGAGGTCGACCAGCCATTCGATCACCTGACTGAGCGCATGCTCGACGGGCTGCCGCGGGCACCGATGATCCAAGAGCAGGACCACCATGGGCGCTCCAACTAAGACGTACTTCGAGCCGTTGATCAGCGGGCTGGCGGTTCTCGCGGCCCTGGTATTGGTCGCCGGACCGCGACAAGCCGCAGCTGAGAGCTCGGCGGGCGGAGGGGACCTCGTCGGCATGGACGAGGCCATGCTGGACACGAGCGGCCCGTCGCTTGGCGTCGGGTGGGTCGCGCTCGAGGCCCTCGGGCGGGCCAGGTGGAAATACCAGGGCGACGCCGAGTGGCGGCGGTTCAAGAACGGCGAGGTGCTGGTGCCGGGCGCGGAGGTCGAAACGGGACCGGACGGCTATGTCCTTCTTGTGGTCGGAGGTGACCGGCTGATTCTGGCCGAGAACAGCCATCTGGTCGTCTCGCTCAGCAGTCTCGATCACGACCACCGGCTGCGCCACGATCGCGGCCGCGTGCGGGTCGACGTCGATAAGCGACCAGATCGTGATCTGCAGCTGCGCACGCCCCTTCTCAGCCTCGGCATCAAGGGCACCAGCTTCGAAGTCGCGGTCGACAGCGTTCAGAACAGCGTGGTCGTGTTCGACGGTGAGGTCGCGGTCAAGACCGTTCGGGCACGGCAGCCCGTTGCGCGTAACCTTGGCCCCGGCGAGGGGTTGACGCAGCCGGTGGATGCCAACGCGCGGCCGATCGAGCTGGCGCTGCGCGACCTGCCTGGTGTGCCTGGCCGAACCGATGGGGTGCGCTGGCATCTGGCGGCGCGGCCGGAAGCGCCATCATCATCATCGGATTCCTTCGAGGACGGCTCGGCTCCTCCCCCCGGGGACGCCACCTTCGACCATGCCGGAGCCAACCAAGGAGCCGCGCCATGGTCGAGCAGTTCCGATGGCGCCGGCGGGGTGCCCGATGGCTATGGCGGAGTGTCCGATGGTTCTGGCGGGGTGAGTGACTGGCTCGACCAGCGGACCTCGGTGATGACCCTGCTCCTGATCCTGGCGGCGGCGGTCGCCATTCTGGCCATTCCCGCCTTGCTCCTGGGCCAGAATTTGCGCCTGCAGTGGCTCGCGCGCCCGGGCGGCAAGGGGAGACGACGGCGCGCGCTTACCCGCGACTAGCGCCGATGGTGCGCCATCGCCCATTTGCGCTGGTCGCACTTCTGATCGCAGCGACGTATCTGGCCGGCTGGCTTGACCCCGTCGATCAGGACCTCGTCGATCTGCGCTCGCGCCTGGACCCGCGGCCGGCATCGGGCGACCTTCTCCTGGTCCTGATCGATCCGGCGAGTCTGCAGGCGCTCAACAGCTGGCCCTGGCCGAGGCGGTATCA
>JBKPDM010000323.1:0-9549 GCA_046727895.1 Pseudomonadota bacterium
GCGTCAGGGCGAAACCCTGCTGTTCGCCCTGCACCTGCTGCAGGGTCGTCCCGAAGCGGTCCATCCCGAGGCGCTGGTCGCCAGTCTGCGCGCGCTCCGCGCGGTCGGGCTGGACCAGGAGGCGCGCTCGATCGCGGTCACGACGGCGCTCTCGATGGGGCTTTGAGCCTCAATGCGGGCGGGTCCGGCCGTAGTCTAGCCGCCATGGCCTGGGCTGAGGCATTCCTGGAGATGATGGCGGTCGAGCGTGGCGCTTCGCCGCATACTCTCGATGCCTATCGGCGCGACCTCGCCGACTACGAGAGCTTTCTCGGCCGCCGCGGCCTTGCCGTCGAGAGCGCCGATAGCGCCGCCGTTCGGGCCTGGCTCGGCCAGCTGTCGAGCGCCGGCGCGGCGACGGCGACCATGGCGCGGCGCCTTTCGGCGATCCGCCAGTTCCATCGCTTCCTCTATCTCGAGGGCGGGCGCGGCGAGGACCCGACCCAGACCGTCGAAGGGCCACGCCAGCGGCAGGCGCTGCCCAGACTGCTGACATCCGCCGAGATCGAAGCGCTGATCGGGGCGGCGCGGCTCAAGCCCGACGCGCGGGGGCTCCGGCTCGTCGCCTTGCTCGAGCTGCTCTACGCGACCGGGCTGCGCGCCTCGGAGCTCTGCGCGCTGCCGCTCTCGGCGCTGTCGGCGGACCGCCGCTTCCTGGTCGTGCTCGGCAAGGGTGGCAAGGAGCGGATGGTTCCGATCGGCCGGGCTGCGCGCGAGGTGCTCGAAGCCTACCTCATCGTGCGCGATCGGTTCATGGGCGGCGCGATCAGGGGCGCGCGCTATCTGTTTCCCTCACGCGCCCGCCATGGCCACCTCACCCGCCAGCGGCTCACCCAGCTGCTGAAGGAGCTCGCCAGCGCGGCCGACATCGATCCGGCGCGGATCTCGCCTCACGTCCTTCGCCACGCGTTCGCGAGCCATCTCCTGGCCGGCGGCGCCGATCTGCGCGCGGTCCAGCTCATGCTCGGCCATGCCGACATTGCCACCACGCAAATCTACACCCATGTACAGGGCGAACATCTGGCAGCAGCGCTGCAGGCGCATCATCCGCTGGCGGAGCCGGGCGATGACGTGGAGGTGGACTCCGCCTGAGTCACCGGCTGCCATGTCGAGCTGCCCGGTCACCGACCATGCCGAAGGGAAAGCCGCCTTGAGCTTCACCGTCGTCGAACAATGCACGCCTCGCCTGCAGCGCTCCGAGCTCGCGGTGCCCGGCAGCTCGCCGCAGTTCTTCGAAAAGGCCTCGAGGTCGAAGGCCGACGCGGTGTTTCTCGATCTCGAGGATGCGGTCGCCCCGGACCAGAAGGTCCAGGCGCGCAGGAACGTGATCGAGGCGCTGAACGACATCGATTGGGGCGACAAGACCCTGACCGTGCGGGTCAACGGACTCGACACCCACTACATGTACCGCGACGTGATCGAGGTGATCGAGCAGGGCGGCGAGCGGCTCGACCTGATCATGCTGCCCAAGGTCGGCACGGCGGCCGATGTCTATGCGGTCGACATGCTGGTCACGCAGTGCGAGGCGGCAACCGGCCACACCAGGCGGATCGGCTTCTCGCACATCATCGAGACCGCGCTCGGCATGGCCAACGTGCACGAGATCGCCGGCGCGAGTAAGCGCAACGAGGCGCTCCATTTCGGGGTCGCCGACTACGCCGCCTCGACCCGCGCCCGGACAACCAACATCGGCGGGCCGAATCCGGCCTACGCGGTGCTGACCGACCAGGCAGACGGTGCGCCGCGCGAGCGCCACTGGGGCGACATGTGGCACTACGCACTCGCGCGCATGGTGGTCGCGGCCCGTGCCCATGGTCTCCGGCCGATCGATGGCCCGTTCGGCGACTACTCCGATGCCGATGGCTATCGTGCCGCGGCAGAGCGCGCGGCGGCGCTCGGCTGCGAGGGCAAGTGGGCGATCCATCCGAGTCAGATCGCGCTCGCCAACGAGGTCATGAGCCCGCCTGAGGCCGAGGTCGCCAAGGCGAGGCGGATCCTCGAGGCCATGGAGCAGGCGCGCCGGGAAGGCAAGGGCGCGGCCAGCCTGGACGGCCGGCTGATCGACATCGCCTCGATCCGCCAGGCCGAGGCGCTGGTCGCCAAGGCCGAGCAGATCGCCGGCAGGCAGGCCTGAGGCGCCGCCGTCGGCCGCCGGACCAGAGGAGACGACGCCCCTGCTCGAGTTCGAGAAATCGATCAGCGAACTGGAAGGCAAAGTCAAGGAACTGCGCCACCTGAGCGACGGCGGCGGCCTCGATCTCGCCGACGAGATCACGCGCCTCGAAGCGCGCGCCGAGAAACTGCTCCGTCAGACGTACGCCAAGCTCACGGCCTGGCAGAAGACGCAGGTCGCGCGCCATCCCGAGCGGCCCCACTTCGGCGACTACATCGATGCGCTGTTCGAGGACTACACCGCGCTCGCCGGTGACCGGACGTTCGGCGACGACCGCGCGATCCAGGGTGGCCTCGCGCGCTTTCGCACGCGCTCGGTCGTAGTGATCGGCCATGAGAAGGGCACCGATACCGACGGCCGCGTGCGGCACAATTTCGGCATGGCCAATCCGGAGGGGTACCGGAAGGCCGTGCGGCTGATGCATCTGGCCGAGCGCTTCGGCCTGCCGGTGCTCACCCTGGTCGACACGCCGGGCGCCTATCCTGGCGTCGGCGCCGAGGAGCGCGGTCAGGCCGAGGCGATCGCGCGCGCCATCGAGACCTGTCTGCAAGTCACCGTGCCGCTGGTCGGCGTGATCATCGGCGAGGGCGGCTCCGGCGGCGCGGTCGCGCTCGCGGTCGCCGACCGGGTGCTGATGCTCGAGCACGCGGTCTACTCGGTGATCTCGCCCGAGGGCTGCGCCGCGATCCTCTGGCGGAGCGGCGACGAGGCGCCGCAGGCGGCCGAGGCGATGCGCCTCACCGCCCAGGACCTGAGCCAGCTCGGCGTGATCGATCAGATCATTGCCGAGCCGCTCGGCGGCGCCCACCGCCAGCCCAAGGCGACCATCGAGGCGGTAGGAGACGCCCTCGAAGCCGCGCTCGAGCCGCTTCTCGTGCTCTCCGGTGCCGAGATCCGCCACCGGCGCCGGCAGAAATTCCTCGGCATGGGCAAGAACGGCGCCGCGATGTAGATTCGGAGCTTGGAATTGGGCGAGGCCAAGCGAAAGAGAGAGCAGTTTCGGGCGGCTCCGAAGCCGTGTGCCTATTGTGAGGTTGCGAGCGAAGGAAAGGACCATGTGCCTCCGAAGGCAATGTTTCTGAGACCCTTTCCACCCAATCCGATTCGTGTGCCATGCTGAAACCACTGCAATGTGAAATGGTCGAAGTTCGATGACAAACTCGCTGTAGCCTTGAGCGCCGGCTTCGGCCGAACAAACCTTCAAACGTATGAACTATGGAAGCAACGCGCGCATCCGATATTGAAGAATAATAATCGCTTGCGTAGCGAGATTGTAGATCGTGGCCAATTGTTTTGGGCGCGCGAGCCCATGACAGGCAGGTTTGGCGCAGGATGTCTTTCCAAGCTCGATGCAGCAGAATATCATTTGATGATAGAGCGGATTACACGCGGTTTGTTTTGCCACGAATTTAACTATCCCCTGCCGTCTGAGATCGCAGTAGAGGTGATACGCTACAAGGATTTCAAGAAGTTCGAAGCATTATTGTCACGCATGCAGACGCGTCGGCTGGGTGTGCAGTTCTCTTACTCTTACATGAGCGCGCCGGAGATCGAGACAGACAGCGTCTGGTTCTACGAGTTCCATCGATCCGAGTGCGTAATGGCACTCACCGGGAACCTATGTCACGATGCTCTGCAAGGGCCCCGAGCGCGCCCAGGGGTGCCTTCGGCGTGAGCCGAAGGCAAGAGATCGCGATCGCGTGCGATGCTGCCGGCCGTCCTGCCGACCTATTAGCTTTCCGGTCCGGGATCGGATCGGCTCGCCCCGGCGCCATCGGGGCGGGGGCGACCGCTGAACAGGTGCGCGAGGTCGGTCGGGAACGGGAAGACGATGGTCGAGGAGCGCTCGTTGGCGATCGTCATCAGGGTCGACAGATAGCGCAGCTGCATCGCCTCCGGGCGCGTCGCAAGGATGGTCGCCGCGTCGAGGTATCTCTGCGCAGCCTGGAATTCGCCCTCCGACTCGATGATCTTGGCGCGCCGGATGCGCTCGGCTTCGGCCTGGCGGGCGATCACCCGGATCATGCTCTCGTCGATGTCGACGTGCTTGAGCTCGACGTTGCTGACCTTGATCCCCCAGCTCTCGGTCTGCTCGTCCAGAATCCGCTGCAGATCGTCGTTCAGCTTCTCGCGCTCGGCCAGCATCTCGTCCAGCTCGTGCTGACCGAGCACCGAGCGCAAGGTGGTCTGGGCGAGCTGGCTGGTCGCCTGGTTGAAGTCCTCGATCTGGATGATCGCATTGCGTGCGTCCATCACCCGGTAGTAGACCACCGCGTTGACCTTCACGAGCACGTTGTCGCGCGAGATGACGTCCTGGCTCGGGATGTCGTGCACCCGGATCCTGAGGTCGACCTTGACCGCCTGCTGGATCACCGGAATCACCAGGATCATCCCCGGGCCCTTGACCTTCCAGAAACGGCCGAGCATGAACACCACCGCCCGCTCGTACTCCCGCATGATCCGCATCGCGGAGAACACGAAGAGGAGCAGGAGGATGACGGGGATCGCCACCACCGCGTTGTTGAGCACGAACGTCATGCCATGACCTCCGCCTTACGGTTCAGGCTCGACCTCGACCGTCAGCCCCTCGATCGCCTTGACCTTGACCCGTCGACCGGGCTCGAGCGTCGCGGGCCCGCGTGCCCACCAGGTCTCGCCGCGCAGCCGGACCCGCCCGGTTCCGGCGCGCCAGTCGAGAACCTTGCCGGCGCTGCCGACCATCTCCTCCTGACCCGTCGCCACCGGTCGGGCGTGACTGCGCGCCATCATGGTCATCATCAACATGAGCACTAAGGCCGCGCTCAGCGCCATGCCACCCACCACCTGCCAGGAGATGCCGAAGCCCGGCGCCTCGGTGTCCATGAGCATGACCGAGCCGACCACGAAGGCGATGATGCCGCCGATCCCGAGCGCACCGCTCGGCACCAGCATCTCAGCGACCATCATCGCGAGGCCGAGCGCGATCAGGCCGAGACCGGCGTAGTTCACCGGCAGTACCTGGAAGGAATAGAGCGCGAGCAGCAGGCTGATCGCGCCGGCGACGCCGGGAAGGTACCAGCCGGGATTGTAGAATTCGAAGATGATGCCGTAGATCCCGACCAGCATCAGGATGTAGGCGACGTTGGGGTTGGTGATGATGCCGAGGAGCTCGGTGCGCCAGTCGGGCTCGAGGGTGATGATCGGCCGCCCGGTGGTCTCGAGGGTGCGCTCCGCGCCGCCGATCTCCACCTGCCGGCCGTTCAGCTTGGCCAGCAGATCGTCGAGATTGCTGGCGATCAGGTCGATGACGTGATCCTTCAGGGCGTCGGCCGCCGACAGCGTGGCGGCCTCGCGCACGGCCTTCTCGGCCCAGTCCACGTTGCGACCGCGCAGCTGGGCGAGCGAGCGGATGTAGGCGATCGAGTCGTTGACGATCTTGTCCTCCATGCCGGCGATCGGCGCCTTGCGCGGCGCGGCGCCCTGACCCTGCTGATCGTTCGACTTGCCGGGCTCACCGTCCTCGGCGGGTTTGCTCGCCGGCTCCGCCGGCTGCTCGGGGGCAGGTGCCGGTCCGCCCGGAAAGCCGCCGCCGATCTGGACCGGGGTCGCGGCGCCGAGATTGGTCCCGGGCGCCATGGCGGCGACATGGCAGGCGTAGAGGATGTAGGTGCCGGCACTCGCTGCCCGCGCGCCGGGCGGCGCGACGAAGCCGACCACCGGCACCGGCGAGGCGAGAATCGTCTGGATGATCGTGCGCATCGAGTCGGCGAGCCCGCCGGGCGTATCCATGCGCAGCACGATGAGGTCCGCACCCTCGGCCAGCGCCTTTGCGAAGCCGCGGTCGACATAGTCGCTGGTCGCGGGACCGATCGCGCCTCGAATGTCGAGCACCGCGACCGGCGCAGGCTGGGCCGAGGCGGCGGTCGCAACCAGCCACAGGCCGCCGCACGCCAGGAGCGCAAGAAGCCGTCGAGGCGAGCGGAACCACTGAATGCTCTGTCGAACGCGCGTCATCACGCGCTCAATATGAGCGCCCTTGTCCGCTGATGCCAGCCGCGGGCGCGCAGCGCGCGCCGGCCGGCCGCCCTCAGTGCAGCCGGCCGTGGCAGTGCTTGTATTTCTTGCCCGAACCGCAGGGGCAGGGGGCGTTGCGCCCGACCTTGCCCCAGCCCTCCGGCCGCTGCCCGACGGCCGAAGCGCCTGCGCTTTCTGCGCTCGCCGCAATGGTCGGTCGCGGCGCTCGCGCCGGACGCGCGGGCGCGAGCGGCCGGCCGCCGTCGGTCCCGGTCGCCGCCAGAGGCTCGGCTTCCTCGGCGGCACCTTCGCCCATCGCAACCTGCTGCGGCTGGACGCGGATCTCGAGATGGCAGAGCACCTGGGTCACCGTCTGCCGCAGATTGGTCAGCATGGCCTCGAACAGGACAAACGCCTCGCGCTTGTACTCGTTCAGCGGATCGCGCTGGCCATAGCCGCGCAGATGGATGCCCTGGCGCAGGTGGTCGAGGTGCAGGAGGTGTTCCTTCCAGAGATGATCGAGGATCTGCAGGAGCAGGCTCTTCTCGGCCATGCGGATCATGTCGGGGCCGTAGGTCGCCACCTTCTGCGCCATCCTGCGATCGGACTCGGCAACGATCCGCTCCTTGATCTCGGCGTCGGCGATGCCCTCTTCCTTGGCCCACTCGGCGATCGGCAGCTCGAGCGCGAGCAGCCGCTTGCAGTCGCCGGCCAGCTTCTCCAGATCCCACTGGTCGACATAGGCCTTCTCGGGGATCGCCTCCGCTACCAGGTCGTCGATGACCTGGTAGCGCATCTCGCGCACCTCCTCGGCGACCTCCTTGGCCTCGATCAGCTCGTGGCGCTGCTCGTAGATCACCTTGCGCTGATCGTTCATGACGTCGTCGAACTTCAGCAGATTCTTGCGAATCTCGAAGTTGCGCGCCTCGACCTTCTTCTGCGCCGTCTCGAGCGCCTTGTTGATCCACCGATGGATGATCGCCTCGTCTTCCTTCAGCCCGAGCTTGCCGAGCATGCCGTCCATGCGCTCGGAGCCGAAGATCCGCATGAGGTCGTCCTCGAGCGCCAGGAAGAACTTCGAGCGGCCGGGATCGCCCTGGCGCCCTGAGCGGCCGCGCAGCTGGTTGTCGATCCGGCGCGACTCGTGGCGTTCGGTGCCGAGCACGTACAGGCCGCCAGCTGCGATCACCTTGTCCTTCTCGGCCGCCACCTCGCGCTCGATCGCGGCGGCCCGCTCGGCCCGAAGGGCCTCGTCCTCGATGCCCCCGAGCTCCTGCTCCTTGCGCATCTCGGCGTTGCCGCCGAGCTGAATGTCGGTGCCGCGGCCGGCCATGTTGGTGGCGATGGTCACGCCGCCGAAGCGCCCGGCCTGGGCGACGATGTAGGCCTCCTGCTCGTGGTAGCGCGCGTTGAGCACCTGATGCGGGATCTTCTCCTTCTTCAGCAGCGTCGACAGATGCTCCGACTTCTCGATGCTGACCGTGCCGACCAGCAGCGGCTGGCCGCGCTCGTGTGCCTCGGCGATGCTGGCCACGATCGCCTTGTTCTTCTCGCCCAACGTCCGGTAGACCTCGTCGTCCTGGTCGTCGCGGATCATCGGCATGTGGGTCGGGATCTCGACCACGTCGAGTTTGTAGATCTCGCCGAACTCGGCCGCCTCAGTCGCCGCCGTACCGGTCATGCCGGCGAGCTTGGGGTAGAGGCGGAAGTAGTTCTGGAAGGTGATCGAGGCGAGGGTCTGGTTCTCGGGCTGGATCTCGACCTTCTCCTTGGCCTCGAGCGCCTGATGCAGGCCGTCGGAGTAGCGCCGGCCTTCCATCATCCGGCCGGTGAACTCGTCGACGATCACGACCTTGCCAGCCTTGACCAGATAGTCGACGTCGCGGGTGAACAGGCGGTGCGCGCGCAGCGCCTGGTTGACGTGATGGACCAGGGTGACGTTCGAGATGTCGTACAGCTCGGGATGCTTGAGCAGACCGGCCTCGCCGAGCCAGGCCTCCATCTTCTCGGTGCCGCTCTCCGTCAGTGAGACCGCCCGTTGCTTCTCGTCCTTCTCGTAGTCGCCCTCCTCGAGCCGCGGGATGTAGACGTCGACCGTGCGATACAGCTCCGAGCTGTCGTCGCTCGGGCCGGAAATGATCAGGGGCGTTCTCGCCTCGTCGACCAGGATGCTGTCGACCTCGTCGACGATCGCGAAGCTGAAGCCGCGCTGGACCATACCCTCGCGCGAGAACTTCATGTTGTCGCGGAGGTAATCGAAGCCGAACTCGTTGTTGGTGCCGTAGGTGATGTCGGCACCGTAGGCGGCCTTGCGCGCCGCCTCGTCCAGCCCGGGTACGATGCAGCCGACCGAGAGCCCGAGGAAACCGTAGATCTGGCCCATCCAGGCGGCGTCGCGCCGGGCCAGATAGTCGTTGACGGTGACCACGTGCACGCCCTTGCCGTTGAGCGCGTTGAGATAGACCGCAAGCGTCGCCACCAGGGTCTTGCCCTCGCCGGTCTTCATCTCGGCGATCTTGCCCTGATGGAGGACCATGCCGCCCATCAGCTGGACGTCGAAGTGGCGCTGATGGAGGGTGCGCTTGGACGCCTCGCGCACGGTAGCGAACGCGTCGATCAGAAGGTCGTCGAGCTCCTCGTCCGCGGCCAGACGGCCGCGCAACCAATCGGTCCGGGCGCGCAGATCGGCGTCCGAGAGCGCCTCCAGCTCCGGCTCCAGTGCGTTGATGGCGGCGACCGTCTTGCTGAGTGACTTGATGACGCGGTCGTTGGCCGAGCCGAACAGCCGCTTGGCGAAAGCGCCAATCATGGGCGCACGGTCCTCCGGGGCGGGGTCGAGACTGGCGAAACTGGTCGTCAGATAGGCAGTTTGCCGCGCAGTGTCAACGCGAGCGCCGGCCGGCAGCGGCGGAGGCCGCAAGGCGAAATGCTTGTAGGTGCCGTCCTCATGTGCTTTATGCGCCACGCTTGCCTCAGGAGCTGCGGAGCAGCCATCCATGTTGGTCAGAGAACTCGTCGCCATCGCCGGAATCCTGGCGTTCGCCGCGTCCGCGCTGGCTCAGACGCCGGCCGCCGGGCAGGCGCCCGCCGCCGGGCCGGCGCCCGCCGCCGGGCCGGCACCTGCCGCTGGGGAAGATCCCGTGGTGGCGATCGTCGACGGCAGTCCGATCCACCGGACCGAGGTCGAGGAGGCGGCGCGCAGCCTGCCGGAAAAGTTTCGTCAGATGCCGCTGCAGGTGATCTACGGCGTGCTGCTCGACCGGGTGATCGATTTCCGACTGCTGGCCAATGAGGCCGAGCGGCAGGACGTGGCGCATGCCCCAGGGGTCGAGGCGGCGCTGGAG
>JBKPDM010000324.1:0-3162 GCA_046727895.1 Pseudomonadota bacterium
CTTCCCAACTGCGCTCACTATGCAGATTGCACCAGCGCAGCGAGACGCTCGGCCAGGCGGTTCAGCTCCCAAGCACGCGCAAGGTCAGCGGCGGTTGTCCAGGTCGGTGTCTGGTCGGGCAACGGAGGCAGCGGTGCCGCGCTGTCCATCGTCGCGATCCGGCGATAAAGCCGCAGATCGTCCGCCTGCGCCGCCAGCTCGCCAGCTTCGAGCGCCTGTTCGAGCGTGCCGTGCTGGCGCAGCAGCTTCGCCGCACCCTTCGGTCCGACACCCTTGGCACCCGGCAGCTTGTCCGAGGGATCGCCACGTGGGGCGATGAAGTCGGGCACCTGCCCGGGCTCGACGCCGTAGCGCTCGAGCACCCCCGCCGGTCCGATGCGCGCCATCTCGCCGGCCCGCACCGGCTGCAGGATCGTCGTCCTGTCCGAGGCCAGCTGAAACGCATCGCGATCGCCGCTTGCGACCAGGACAGTGCCGCCGCGCCCCTCCTCGTCGGCCACGGCCGCCGCGAGGAAATCGTCGGCCTCGTAGCCGGCAGCCTTTGCACAAGCGAAGCCGCAGGCGGCCACGAACTCCGGTAGCACTTCGAGCTGGTCGATCAGCTCGGCATCGAACCTGCGCCCGCCCTGGTAGCCTTCGAGCGCATCATGCCGATAGGTCGGCGCATCCAGCGTGTCCCAGCCCACCAGCACGGCGCGGGGCTGCTCGTCCTCGTAGAGCCGCAAGAGCAGATTCGCGAAGCCGACGATGGCGCCGCCGCCTTGGTTGCCGCGCCGCCGGATCGACTTCGGCAAGGCGTGGTATGCGCGGTGGGCAAATGAATCGCCGTCCACCGCCAGCAGCGGACGGTTTGTGATGGCCATATCTTCCTCCTTCGTTCAGATCCCTTGGCAGTTCAGAATATGTGCAACCGTCTAAAGGTCGAAGGGACCGTTGAGGCCCACACGGCGAATGCGGGTGGCGAGAGCACGGAGCTGGTCGGCGGCAGATGGCCGAGCGGTGGCATCGACAGCCTCGCCTACTGATGACGACGCCTCGAAGCTCGTCGACGTGTTCGAGCGGAACAGCGTCACCTTCGTGTCGGTGACGCAGTCGTTCTGCACCATGACCTCGATGGGCCGGCTGACGCTCAACATCCTGCTCTCGTTCGCGCAGTTCGAGCGGGAACTCGCGGGCGATAGGATCAGGGACAAGTTCGCCGCCAACCGCCGTAAGGGCATCTTCATGGCGGCCACCCGCCGCTCGGCTATGATGTCCGGGACCGCAAGCTGGTGGTAAACCCGGCCGAGGCCGAGCTGATCCGCCTGATCTTCCGGCGCTTCCTCGACCTCGGCTCCGCGCTGCTGCTGATCCGGGAGCTCAACGCCCAGGGTCGGCGCACCAAGTCCTGGACCACGCGGGCACCTTCCGGGAGGGCCGGCCGTTCGACAAGGGGACGCTGTACAAGATCCTGCGCAACCGGACCTACCTCGGCGAGGCCGTGCACAAGGGTCAGAGCTACCCAGGTGAGCACGTGCCGATCGTCGACCGCGCGACGTGGGACCAGCTCCACGGGGTTCTGGCCTCGAATGCGAGGCGCCGGGCCAACGAGGCGCGGGCGGATCGCAGCGCCAACGGCTTTCCCAACGGGATGTGCCTGTCGGCCGATGGACGCCGGCATTACGTCGTCGAATCCTCTCCGCCGCTCATCTCCACGCTCGAGATTCGTGACGACGGATCGGCCGGCGAGAGGACTGTCGTAGTGGAACTGCCGCGGCAAGTCCCCGATGGCGTGGCCCTGGACCAGAACGGAGAACTCTATATCGCCATGTACAATCCGAACATCATCTATCAGTACAAGGCGAACGGAGAGCTCGTGACACTTTATGACGATTGGGAGCAGCTCAAGCTCGTGGCCCCGACGAACATTGCCTTCGGCGGCGTCGATCTGTCGACCCTGATCATCGCCAGCCTCTGCGGCTGGTTCATTCACACCGCACGAATGGCGGTGCCTGGCCTGCCTCTGCGCTATCCGAAGCTCTGAAGGAGGCGGCTCTCCGATGTGCGCCACCCGCAACTCGAGCCAAGGTCCCCCTCTGCAAGCAGATCGCCAATCGATTGACGGTCTTGAACGGGGCAGAATGAGATTTTCCAATAGGCTAGAGTATAGTCCAAAATACCGGAATTCCCGGACCTGTGGAGACGAGATTCGTGAAACGGCTTGTGCGCCTTACACGGGCCAGCTTGCCGGAACGGTGCCGTGACGTGCCTCTACGGGCCTAGCGGATGGGGGACGGAATGAGTTTGCTAGCCGATCGGGTTTGCATTGTCAGCGGTGCCGGTCAGGGCCTCCACAAGTTCGGCAAGATCGATGCCCTGGTCAACAACGCGGCGATTAATCCGGCACCCCGGACGATCCTGGAAGACCGCCTGGAAGACTGGCGCCGGACGATCCAGATCAATCTCGAAGCGGTATACATGGGCTCGAAGCTCGTCGCGCCGCACATGGTCAAGAATGGGGGCGGGCGGATCATAAGCATCGCCTCGATCCAAGGGCTTTGCGGCGAGTGGCGGCGTGGGCTCCTACAATGCCGCCAAGGGCGGCGTGATCACGCTGACCAAGTCGATGGCGGTCGAGCTCGGGCCCTACAACATCCTCGTCAACGCGGTGGCCCCGGGGTTCATGTCGACGCCGATGTCGATTGTCGACGGCGTCAACGAGACCGAGACGCCCGAGTTCATCGAGTGGTACGTGAACAAGGGCAAGGTGCCGCTGCGCCGGACCGGCTATCCGGAGGACGTCTCGGGCACGGTGATCTTTCTCGCCTCGGCATATTGCCGGTACATGACCGGTCAGCTGCTCGACGAGCTCGGTCCGGGTCCGGCTGGAAGACGTGCCTTCTGCCGGGCGGCGGCGCCCGCGCTTGAGGGTCCAGCGAGCGTCGGTGTCCATCTGCGCTCGCTTCGCCTTCGACCAGATCTCGGGCACCGAGCCGGCCTTGATCGCCGTCTTCTCGTCCTGGCTGAGCCGGGGCCTTCGCGCCTCGATCACGCTCGCATCCACGATCTGGCCGGCCATGGCAAGATAGCCGGCGGCGCGCAAGGCGGCATCGAAGCGCTCGAACAAACGCTCGATCGCGCCCGCCTTGGTCAGCTGCTCACGATACAGCCAGATCGTCTTGG
>JBKPDM010000325.1:0-2935 GCA_046727895.1 Pseudomonadota bacterium
GGTCAACCTTTAGTCAGCGCTACGGCCTCCATGAGCACGCGGCGCGTCAGCGTCGCGTCCATCTGAGTACCCAGCCAGGCCGTCGACACCAGCAAGGATACGGCCGAGCATTATCGCCGGGCAGGGCTGGCGCGCAGCAGCGGCTCGGCTACCGCACGCCGCCTCGACTTGGCGCCGGGCGAGGGATCAGGAACATCGGCTTGGGGTCACCTTGAGACGATCGAGGACCACACTGTCAATGCCGAACGAACTTTCCTCAGAAGTGCCGAAGTAAATTTCCCCACGTGGCGGGCTTCGATGATCAGGTGCTGGCGTGAGCGGGGTCTCTGGGTTTGGGCGGCCGGCCGCGGCGGCGCGGTGGTGGTCCCGGCAGCGGCGGCGTGATGAGGGCCTTGGCGCGGATGTGCTCGGGTACGAGCTCGGCGTGCTGGCGCAACCGGTAGCTGGAGCCTTCGATCTGGACGACGACGGCGTGATGCAGGAGCCGATCGAGGAGCGCGGTGGCGACCACGGGATCGCCGAACACCTCGCCCACTCGGCGAAGCCGCGGTTGGAGGTGAGGATCATCGCGCCGCGCTCGTAGCGGGCGTTGACCAGCTGGAAGAACAGGTTGCCGCCGTCCGGAATGACCGGCAGGTAGCCGATCTCGTCGACGATCAGGAGCGCGGCGCGGCAGAAGAAGCGGATCTTGTCGCGCAGCCGACCTTCGCGCTCCGCCTTGGCGAGCGCGCCGACGAGGTCGGCCAGGGTGACGAAGTAGACGCTGCGGCCGGCCTTGACCGCCTCGACGCCGAGCGCGATCGCGAGGTGCGACTTGCCGGTGCCGGGCGGGCCGAGCAGGTGGACGACCTCGTGGCGGGCGATGAAGTCGAGCTGGGCGAGCGCCAGGACGCGGTTGCGGTCGAGCGCCGGCTGGAAGGCGAAGTCGAAGCCGGCGAGCGTCTTGATGGTCGAGAGCCGGGCCATCACCAGGGCGGTCTTGATGCGGCGGCTCTCGCGCAGCGAGAGCTCCTCGGCGAGCAGCCCCTCGATCGCCTCGAGCGGGCTGACCTCACCGCGCTCGAGCTGGCGGACGGTGGCGTCGATCATCTCGAGCGCGCGCGGCATGCGGAGGCCGACCAGGGTGCGCCGGATGCGGTCGAGCACCGAGCCGTTGGGATCGGCGCGGGCCGTCATGACGGCTGCCCCCTGCCGGCGAGCCGCAGGGCGACGGCCTCGTAGAAGTCGAGCGAGCGCCGGGCGACGATCTCGCCGGCGCGACCGATCACGAGCGGTGGTCCGCGCTAGCGTGCACGCGAGCGGCCCATGCCGGCGCCTTGCGATGACCCGGCGCCACGCGGCGCTGGTGACGGCCTTCGAGCACGGGATGACGGGCGATCAGCTGGCCGGCCTCGAAGATCTGGATCTCGTCGGCGAGCGCATGCACCTCGAGAACACGTCGGCGGGTGGTGTCGGGCACGCTGTAGTAGTTGCCGCCGACGCTGACCATGCCCTCGTGGGAGACGCGCCGTTCGAGCCTGAGGACGGAGCGGAACGGCACCAGCGGCAGCGGCTGGAGATGCGGCTTCTCCTCGGCGAAGGCCTCATCGACGACCCGCCCGGTGGTCGCGTGGACCCGCGGGTTGGCGACCGTGTCGAGCCAGTGGCGCAGCTGGGCGTTCAGGTCGTCGAGGTTCTGGAACGAGCGGGCGAGGAAGAAGTCCTCGCGGATGTAGCGGTACGGCCGCTCGACCTTGCCCTTGGTTTTGGCCCGGTACGGCCGGCAGGCCCTGGGATGGAAGCCATGGTGGCGGGCGAAGTCGACCAGCGCCCGGTTGTAGACGATGTGGCCCTGGGCGTCCTCGCCGCTGACCGCGGTCTTCATCCGGTCATAGAGGATCTGGCGCGGCACGCCGTCGAGCGCCGCGAAGGCCGCCAGGTGGCAGCGCAGCACGGTCTGCAGGTCCTGATGCAGGACGAAGCGCGCCCAGAGCAGGCGGCTGTAGCCGAGCACAGGGAGAACAGCCAGACGATCCGGATCACCCCCGGCTCGTCGGCGAACGCCACCTGGAATTGGGCGAAGTCGACCTGCGCCTGGTCGCCGGGCGGCGTCTCGAAGCGGACCTCGAACACGGCGGGCGGCGGCGGCCGCAGCTCGCGGAGCGCGTCCGTGACGGCGCTGTAGCCGCCCCGGTAGCCGCGCTCCTTCAGCTCCCGAAAGAGGCGCCGGCCGGTCAGGCCCGGCCAGGCCGCGACCCGCTCGCGCAGGTAGGGGATGAACGGGTCGATGCGCCGGGGCCGCGGCTGGCGCGGACCGTAGACCGGCGCCTCCAGGCCGCGCCCGAGGTACTTGCGCACGGTCTTGCGATCGATGCCGAGCTGAAGCGCGATCGCCGAGACGGACAGGCCCTGCCGATGCAGATCCAGGATCATGACGACTTCCCCAAGCTTGATCACCGTCCCGTCCCCTCCCGCCTGAGGGGACAGCATCGGTGATCGGTCCGCCGCCCGACCTCCCGGGGCTCGCCCCGGGAGGTCAAACCTCACCCGAGCCTGGGAAAATTCAAACGGCACTTCTGGGGAAGATTACTCCGGTATCAACACCACACGGAGCAGGTCAGCTCTGTGGTCTATAGCGGCTGGGGCTGAGCCCCGGCGAATTGCCATAACCGCCGAACGCGGACGCGCTCGTCCTGTCCCGCGAACGACTCCTACGAGGGCGCCCCGAGCGACGGCCGTGCCTGGACGACGGGCGATGACAGCAGCCGGGTGGTGCGCGGGGGCTCCTGGCTCAGCTTTCCGGAGTTCCTCCGTTCGGCCGACCGCGACTGGAGCGGCACCGTCATCCGGGACGCCATCAGCGGCTTTCGGGTTGCCAGGACGCTCTCGCGCAGCGAAAGCTAACATCTTGATACCTAACCACTTTACTCCTTGTGGATCCGGGGCCAGCCCCGGC
>JBKPDM010000326.1:0-5311 GCA_046727895.1 Pseudomonadota bacterium
GGCTCGCCACCACCCCCGCCGGTACGCGCCCGGCCGCCCGGTCTTCGCGAATCGCTGCGTCCAGCGCGTCGGGCCGCATCGCGAAGTCATCGTCGGTCGGGATCAGGCGCAGGCTGCTTCGGCCGAGCCCGGCGATCGTGACCGCCTTCTCGACCGAGGAATGCGCTTCCTCCGAGGCGTAGAAGGCGAGCGGCGGGCAGGCTTCAAGACCGTCCTGGTTCGCCTGCCAGTCGGTCGCGCGCTCGCGCGCGACCAGGGCGGCGCAGAGCGTGGCGCTGGACGCGCTGTCCTGGATCACACCGACAAAGCCCTCGGGCAGGCCGATCATCTGGCGCAGCCAGTCGAGCACCCGGGTCTCGAGCTCGGTCGCCGCGGGCGAGGTCTGCCAGAGCATGCACTGGGCGCCAAGGGTCGCGGTGAGCATCTCGGCGAGCACAGAAGGCGGGCTCGAGTTGGCCGGGAAGTAGGCAAAGAAGCTCGGGTGCTGCCAATGGGTCATGCCGGGCAGCACGATGCGCTCGAAGTCGGCGAAGATGCGCTCGATCGGCTCGCCCTGGACCGGTGCTGCGGCGGGCAGCTGGCCGGCCACCTCGCCCGGGCGCACCCGCGCCCGCACGGGATAGCGCTCGACCGTTGCCAGGTAGGACGCCATCCAGTCGACGAACGCGTGCGCGTGGCGGCGAAACTCCTCGAGGTCCATGACGCTTTCTCCCTGCGCGGCCATGGCGGCGGCGGCCCGCCTTTGGTAGACTTCTAGCATGGACGCGAAGCCGCAGTCGCCCCGCATCACCCATGCCTCCTGGGGTCGCCTCGAGGTCGAGGGCGGAGGCCGGTTCAAGGACGCCAAGCTCTATCCGGGCGGGGCGCGCGAGTGGGACTGGCGCGAGACCGGGACCCGCCACATCCCCGGCATCCAGCCGGCCGACGTCGAGGAGCTGCTGGCAGAGGGCGCCGAGGTGCTGGTGCTCTCGAAGGGTGTGCTCGAACAGCTCCGGGTCTGCCCAGAGACGCTGGCGCTGCTCAAGAACCGAGGCATCCCCGCCCACGTCCTGCCGACCGAGGAGGCGGTGCGGGTCTATAACGAGCTCGCGTCAAAGCACCCTGTCGGCGGTCTGTTCCATTCGACCTGCTGAGCAGCGGGCGCACGAGCCATTCGGCCAGGCGCGCCTGGCCCAACCGCTGGTCCGGCTCACAGAGCTCGACGAGGCGGCGCAGGGGTCGGCTCGACACCTCGCCACCGCGGTCTTGCGCTATGGGCGGCGCTCAGCTGCAGATGGAGGGCTTCGTACTGGCGGGCGACGTCCTGGATTGAGAAGTGCTGGATGATTCGCGCCCGCCCTGCCAGCCCCAGCTGGCGCCGGGCGCTGGCCCCCAGGTCGATCAGGCGACCCAGGGCAGCGGCCAGATGCTCGCTCTGACGCGGCGGCACGATGATGCCGTGAGGACCGAGGACCCAGGCGCAGTCGCCGACCGCGGTCGCAATGCACGGCACGCCGCTTGCCATCGCCTCGCCCAGCACGTTGGGAAAGCCTTCGCCCCACGCGGACGGCAACACGGCGACGTCGAAGCCGGCGACCAGGGCCGCGATATCGTTGCGTTCGCCGAGCAAGGTCACCCTCGAGCTCAGGCCGAGCTCGCGCACCAATGCGGTCAGCTTTGGATGCGTCTCGTCGAGACCGTCGCCGGCGACCACCAGATGGATCGCCCTGCAGCCGCGCGCGTGCAGAAGGCCGCAGGCGCGCACCAGATTGGCCGGATCCTTCATGGGGTGGTTGCGCGCGATCATGCCGACGATTGTCAGCGCCGGATCGATCCCCAGGTGCTGACAGAGCCGGGCCTTGGGATCCGGTTGCGGTCTGAAGCGCGCGGTGTCGAAGCCGTTGGGGATCACCACGGTGCGGCTGGCATCGAAGCCAAGCGCCTGATGCTGAGCGGCGCTGACCCGCGAGTTGTAGATGATCGCGCGGGGTAAACGGGACAGCCGGGCGGACAGGCGGATGATCGAGCGGGTCAGGCGCTTTTCGAGCGCCAGGTCATGGACCGAATGGCGAACGTTCCAGATCAGAGGCACGCGGTGGGGAAGTGACAGGCTGCCGATCGTGGCCGCCAGGTTACCATGATACATCCAGCCGTGAACGAGGTCCGGAGCAAGGGCACGCATGGTCCGGCAGAGCCGCCAGATGCTCCCGAGCCTCGGGTTGCGCCGGGGCATCTCGAGGGTGGCGATCGCGACGCGCAGGGCCTCGATCTGGGGGGCAACCGTGCCAGCGCGCGCCCTGTCCGGCGTCATCAAGCCCAATACGATCGGCTCAAACTTGGACCGCGACGTGCCCTCCAGGAGGCGCAAGAGCATGGTTTGCGCACCACCACTCTCCAAAGTCGTAACCGTGTGCAGAATCTTGATCGTCATGCCTTCTCGACCTGGATCGGAAAAGTCGCTCGAGCGTTCGACTGCCTAGCACATTACGGCCGACCCGGCGGTTGGCGGTACCGGGTCAGCGCATCAGAGTACGGATCGATCGATAACCCTCGACCGCGGATGCTGGCCACGGCGCGCGGCCACGGCCTCACGGTTCAATCCATGTTCCGCCGGAATTGAATGGGAGCTTGAGCTGGCGCGGCTTTCTGCATCAGATAACAGAGTCACACCGCCAGAGTGTCTGGCATTCGCTCGATGTTGCGACGTCCCGAATCGAGGATTCAGCGCGGCCGGGCCAAGTCCCGGAGTGATCACGCGGGAATCGAGCGTCGGATTCCCACGGCCCTACCGCTTCCCCTGGTCGACCGTGGGCGGCGCCTGATCTCCGGCTTCGTCTTAGATGCGCCTTTACACTCATTTCAATGATTTGACGCATCCTCGCGAGGGCCAGCTGCGCGACTTGCCCGAAGGATCCTCGGATGCCCGCCAAAGACGTCCATACGTTGATCATCGGGGCGGGTCCGTCGGGCATCGCCGCCGCCCACAAGCTCACCGAGGCGGGCGTCGCGCCGCTGATCGTCGAAAGGGGCGAGACCGCGGCCGGGTTGATGCGCTCGCTCAGGCGCGGTGACTTCATCGTCGACTTAGGTCGCAAGGAGCTCTACACGCGCATCCCCGAGGTCGACCAGCTCTGGCATCGAATTCTGGGTGATGACTATCGACAATACCCTCATCGGGTGGGAAGCCTCTATCGCGGTCGAATTCTCGAAATGTCCGGTCGCTACCGCGGTCTTCGCCGGGGACTACCGTGGCCATGGCTCATCGCCGGCGGGCTCGATCTGCTCTTCTGTTGGGGCGGCAGCGCGAGATCGCAGCCGTCGAACTACGCGGACTATTGGTATCGGCGCGCCGGGCGACGTTTCGCCCGTGTGTTCGCGCAAGGATATTGGGAGAAGTTTCGAGGGCAAAAATGGGCGGACATGCCGGTTCCGCAGGTCGAGGTCGACGCCAGCCATGATGCCTTCTATTCGTTCAACGCCATCAAGCATGGATTGATGCTGGCCGCCCAGGGCGGGCCCTCCGGTCAGCAGGAATGGCGCCATCCGGCAAAGGGCACTGGTCAGATCTATGACACAATGCTAAACGAAGTCTTGTCCCGGGGTGGACAAATCAAATTCAAAGCGGAAGTTACCGGATTGAAATCTGCGGGCGAGCATATTGTCGAGGTCCTGACGAACGAAATTGATGGTCCAGGCACCTATCGTCCCCGTCATGTCGTTTCGAGCATGCAGATCGAAGACCTGACAACCCTGCTCTCTGATCGATCGGTCGAAATGACAGCGCCAAATGGGCACGAGGTGCTCGAAGCGGAACGAAGTGTGGTTCTGGCCTATCTGTTCTTGAACGAGCCGCCGGCGTTTCCGCACGCCTGGCTCGAGGTAAATGATCCCGAGCTGAAAGCCGGTAGGATAACCAACTATGCCGCATTCAACGGGGATATGATTCCCCCAGGCAAGACCTGCCTGTGCGTTGAGTTTTTCTGCTTCGGTGATGATCCGATTCTTCGCCTGTCGCCCGAGGAGCTGGAAAATCTGGCAACCAAAGAATGTGTTGCCAACGCACTGATCGACGCCACTAGGCTGGTCGACGCTTTCGTAGCGACGATGAGACGATCCAATGCGGCCTCGGGCTGGCGAGATTGGCAAAGCGCCGCCAAGCTCCAGCGTCTGGAGCGGATCAAGCAATTTGAAAACCTCTACTACGTCAATCGCCCCGGCGCGGATTGGGCGACCTTTGCCGGAATGATGGCCGGCAAGGCTATTCTCCAAGGATGCCGAGCAGAATTCGATCGGCGCGCGGATCCGACCCGAAATTGCGCGCTGGCGCAAGCGGCCACGGTCACCGAGAATGTCGGTCGAGAGAAGCTCGAGCGCGGCGCGCGCTCCGGCGTCGCTGACACGGCGCTTGCGACGATCTGGCCCGGACCAGGCAATGTGCTAGGGCGAGAGGTATTCGCTCCGGCAAGCGACCTCCCGGGCCATCAATGGTCGGTCGGAAGCAACCGACCCGCTCTCAGCGAGCCTGAGGCCTGGTAGTCGAGAGCCGCGACCCGGCCCCTGGCTCCGCCCGCGTCTCCTTTCCACCGTTCCTTCACCGCAGCTACGCCGCCGGCGGCAGCTCAGGGTTGATGCGCCGGCCAAGTCTGGCGCCAGGGCCATTCATCAGCCGGTCGAGCTCGGCCCGGAGGCGCTTGGCGGTCTGATGGTCGCCGGAGCGGATGGCGCTTGCGTAGCGGCGCTTCAAGAACTGCACGACCGGATCGTCTGACACGCTGTTCATCTCGGCTCTGCTCACGCCTGGGGCGCCGACTGAGCGCGGCGACAGGAGCCAAGCCGATTGCCGTGCCCCACTCGCCGAGGCTCCGCCGGATCGGCCCACGACCTCGCCCTCATGCAGTCATCGCCGACTACGGTTAAAAAAGTGTTGCCGGATCGGATCGATGTCACCTGAAGTTGTGGCCGCTGGGCTGCTCATCAACCTCGACCGAGGAAGGGTCATACCGGCCCGCAAGGTTCGAACTTGAAAGCAGGCAGGAGTCAGGCGCGGGTCACGGTCGGCGTGTGCAGGACCGGGAAGTTGACCGAGTTCGCGATGAAGCAGGCTCCGTGCGCGTCTTCGTGCAGCGCCCTCGCCCGCTCCAGATCGCCCGCGGCAACGGTGACCTTCGGCGCGAGCGTCACCTCGACGAAGCGCATCTTGCGGTCCTTGATCGCCATCCGGCCGCTCGCCTGGTCCTCGTACGCGACCACCTCGATGCCGGCGCTGACGCAGAGGTGGAGATAGCTGAGCAGGTGGCAGGCCGAGAGCGCCGCGACCAGCAGGTCCTCCGGG
>JBKPDM010000327.1:0-10335 GCA_046727895.1 Pseudomonadota bacterium
GGTCGCAAGCGCGAGGATGGGCACCGGCGCGAGCGGACCGAGCTTGAGCTGCGCGAGAGCGATGTTGACCCCGAGCAGCGCCAGACAGGCAAGCCAGACCAGGACGAATGTTGCACGCGTGCTCATCGCCGACCCCACTCAGATTAGATAGAGCGAGGAGAAGAGAAACACCCAGATCAGATCGACCAGACCCCAGTACATGCCGAGCCCTTCGATCATCATCTGCCGGGCGGGCAGCGCGAAGCGCCGCGTCCTGACCAGCCAGGCGAAGATCAGGATCGCGCCGACGCCGCAGGTCAGATGGAAGGCGTGCAGGCCGGTGCCGGCGAAGTAGATGTGATAAAACAGCTTGGCCGGCGGCACGTCGAGCGGGAACGGCGGTCCGACGCCGGGCATCAGTCCCTCGCGATATTCCTCCAGATATTCGTAGCCCTTGATGCCGAGGAATGCGACGCCGAGCAGCGCGGTCGCGATCAGATACCAGAAGGTGCGCCGGGCCTGGCCCTCGCGGGCCGCGAGCACGCCGAACCCCATGGTCAGGCTGCTGGTGAGCAGGAGCGCGGTGTTCGCGCTGCCGAGCCCGACATGCAGGTGATGGGTCGCGGTCTGCAGAGCCTGCCAATAGGTCAGGCGGTAGATCAGGATGCCGGCAAAGATGCCGCTGAACAGCATCACCTCGGTGCCCAGAAACACCCACATGCCGAGCTGCGCCGCTTCGCGCTGCTGAAGCTCGCTCTCGAACTGCTCGGCGAGGTAGCTCTCAGCGCTCATCGGACCGGTTCCGGCGGCGGGTAGTCGTAGGCCTCGACGGTGACCACCGGGATCTCGCGGAAGTTGTACTTTGGCGGCGGCGAGGAGGTCGTCCACTCGAGCCCCGCTGCTCCCCAGGGATTGGGCCCGGCCCGCGGGCCGTAGCGCAATGACCAGAGCAGGTAGAACAGCGGCATGAGATAGGCGAGCGCCAGGATCGAGGCGCCGGCCGACGAGAGCACGTTGTAGATCTGAAACTCGGCCGGGTACTCGTGGTAGCGCCGCGGCATGCCGAGGTAGCCGAGCAGGAACTGCGGGAAGAAGGTCAGCGCGAAGCCGGCGAAGGCCAGGATCGCGGCGAGCCGCCCCCAGAATTCCGGGTACATGCGCCCCGTCATCTTCGGCCACCAGAAGTGCAGAGCACCGAGATAGGCGGTGACCGAGGCACCGACCATGATGAAGTGAAAATGTGCGATCACGAAGTAGGTGTCGGTCACGTGGACGTCGATCGCCAGCGAAGCAAGCATCAGACCGGTGAGGCCGCCGACGACGAACAGTGCGATGAAGGCGAGCGCGTAGAGCATCGGCGTATCGACGACGATCTGGCCTTTGTAGAGCGTGGCGGTCCAGTTGTAGACCTTGATTGCCGAGGGCACCGCGACGGCGAAGCTGAGCAGCGAGAACACCATCCCGGCGTACATCGATTGGCCGGAAACGAACATGTGGTGGCCCCAGACCAGGAAGCCCAGGGTCGCGATCGCCAGGCTGGAATAGGCGACGAAGCGATAGCCGAAGATCCGCTTGCGCGAAAATGCCGTGATCAGCTCGCTGACCACGCCCATTGCCGGCAGGATCATGACGTAGACCGCCGGATGGCTGTAAAACCAGAACAGGTGCTGGAACAGGAGCGGATCGCCGCCGAGCCTCGGATCAAAGAAACCGATCCCGAACACCCTCTCGAACGCGATCAGCAACAAGGTGATCGCAAGCACCGGCGTCGCGAGGACCAGGATCAGCGAGGTCGCGTAGTGCGTCCAGACGAAGATCGGCAGTCGGAACCAGGTCATGCCCGGCGCGCGCATCTTGTGGATCGTGACGATGAAATTAAGACCCGTAAAAATTGACGAGAAACCGGCGATGAATACCCCAAGAATGGCTGCGGTGACGTGTGTGTTGGAATATATGCTGCTGAACGGCGTGTAGAACGTCCAGCCGGTGTCGACACCGCCGGCGAGCAGGACGTAGACGGTGAACAGGCCGGCGATCACGTAAATGTACCAGCTCGCAAGATTGATCCTGGGAAAGGCGAGATCTCTGGCTCCGATCATCATCGGAATCAGAAAATTGCCGAAAGTCGCAGGGATCGAGGGGATCAAGAAAAACCAGACCATCACAACGCCGTGTAGCGTGAACGCTTTGTTGTAGCCGTCGTGGGTCAACAGATCGCCGGCCGGGGTAATCAGCTCGAGGCGGACCAGGCCAGCCGCGGCGGCGCCGATGAAGAAGAAGAATGTAATCGAGACCAGGTAGAGAATCGCGATCCTCTTGTGATCGGTGGTGAGCAGCCACGAACGGATCGTGTAGCCCTCGAAGAGATAGCTCGAAGACGGCAGGTCGGCGGCAACGGTGCTCACCGGCGATACTCCTGCTTGGTGGCAAGCGACTTGACGTAGGCAGTCAGCTGGACGAGCTGTTCTTCGGAGATGCGGCCCTTGAAGCTCGGCATGATGGGCTCGTAGCCGGCCACGACATCCTTCTTGGGCAAGAGTATGCTGTCGCGGATGTAGGCGTCGTCCGCCACGATCACTTTGCCCGAGGCAAGCGGCACCGGGCTGCCGAACACCCCATCCAGCGGCGGCGCGTGGACGACCGGGCTGTGCACATGACAACCGCTGCACCCGAGGCTGCGGAACAGATCGGCGCCCTTGGCCGCGAGCGAGAGGTCGGACGGGGTCCGCTCCAGCCAGGTCTCGTACGCCGCCGGTTCCATGATCACGATCTGGCCGCCCATCTCGGAGTGCGCGGTACCGCAGTACTCGGCGCAGAACAGATGGTACGTGCCCGGCCGATCGGCCTCGAACCACAAGGTCGTATAGCGGCCGGGCAGGACGTCCTGCTTGATGCGCAATGCCGGAAAGTACAGGCTGTGGATCACGTCCTCGGAGATCATGGTGAGCTTGACCGGGCGGTGTGCCGGTACGTGAAGCTCATTGATCTCGCGTTGGCCGCCGGAGTGCTGGAATTTCCACATCCACTGCTTGGCCAGAACGTCGATCTCGAGCGTGCCGGCGGGGGGATTGTGTTCGTCGAAGTACAGTTTCGCCGCCCAGACGAAGAAGACCAGGCTGAGTACAAACGGAATGATCGCCCAGGATATCTCCAGCTTGATGTTGCGGGTCGGGCTGTGCTCCCGGTTTGCGGACGATCCCTGCCGGTAGCGGATGGCGAAGACCAGCAGCAGAACGAACACTGGAATGGTCAGCAGACTGACCAGAGTCAGCAGGCCCGCCAGCAGCAGGTCTACCTGGCCGGCCAGCGCTGAGGCGGTCGGCGGCCAGAGCGGCATGGTCATGACCCGCTTCCCGGCCGGCGTCGCTCGCGTCGCAGCATGAGCGCGACGAAACCGCCAACCAGCAGCATGGTAAGCCCGCCGCCCGCCTTGAGCGCCAGGTCGACATCCGCGGTGTAGGTCCCGGTTTTGGGATCATAGCCGTAGCAGAGCAGCCAGAGACGATCGGAGAGCGTGCCGATGGTGCCTTCGCCGGCCTCGGTGAGTGCGAGGCGAAGGTCCGAGGGCTCGAACGGGTAGCCATAGAGCCAGCGCGCCAGCTTGCCGCTCGGGGTGATCACGGCGACCGCCGCCGGATGGGCGAACTGGTCGGTGTCGGCGTCGTAGGCGTAGTGAAAACCGATCGCTTCGCCGAGCGCGCGCGACGAATCGGCCCCGTTCGCGGCGAGGAAGTGCACCGCCTCGGCGGCGCCCGCGCGGCTGTAGCGCGTCAGGCTCTCGGCCCTGGACCGCTTGGCGTCGGCCGCCGTCTCGCGCGGGTCGATACTGACCGCGAGCACGGCGAAGGTCCGGGGATCGAGGCCCACACTGGCGAGCGCGCTGAACAGCCCGGCCAAGGTCACGCCGCAGATGTTCTTACAGTTGAAGGCGACCGGGGCGAGGATCATCGGGCGCTGGTCGAGATAGTCGGCAAGCGCCACGTGGCGCCCGGTCTCGTCGATGAACGCGAGATCCCGCGGAATGGCGATGCCGAGCTTTGGCTCTATCGCCGCCGAGCTGAACGGATCGAAGGGCGCCGCCTGGATGGCCTGGGTGCTCAGCGTCAGGAGCAGCGCGAGGCCGAGGGCGCGACCGTTCACTGCGCAGAGCCCTCGGGAGCGGATAATGCGCCCGCTGCGGTGCTTTCCGGCTCGGCCTTGGACGTCCAGCCGCGCGCCGCCAGGATCCGCATCGCCTGCGTGATCGGAATCCGGGCGATCCCCGCGCCGCGATCGACCCAGCCGTAGCCCTCGAGCAGCTGCTGCTCGTGGTGACGGACCTCGTCCAGGACCAGGGCGGGGTTCGCCTCGAGACGCGGCTCGGGCGGCGTGATCTCGACCCGCTCGAGCGGGCTGATCCGAGGCTCTTGAGTCGCGCTGTGGAACAGCCCGATCAGCCCGACGAGCGCAGCCGCGAACAGGCCTACGACCACGACCGTGATCAGGCCGATCCAGAGGATCGCCTTGACGTCGACGTCGGTCGGCTCGTAGCCGAGCCGCTCGGCCTCGGCCAGGCGCTCGCGCGCCTCAGCCACGGCTCGCCTCCTCGACCCCGCGTACAATCCAGGCCGAGCGGGGCAGGACCAGCCAGAAGTAGGCGCTGAGCCAGATTCCGCCGATGGCGGCGAAGGTGCCGGCGAGGAGCCAGGCCGGCGGCGCTTCCGGTCCGAAGGCTGGTACGGTCAGCCACAGGCTCTCGAGCACGCGGGCCACCACGACGAGCGCGGCGAGTGCCATGAGCACCGGCCAGCTTTGCCGCGCCCGCGGCGACAACAGCACCACGAACGGCAACGCGGCATTGCCGAGCGCGATGATCCAGATCAGCGCAAGCCAGGTGCCCTCGCCGCGCGCGAGGTACCACTCGGCGCCGGAGGGCAGGTTGCCGGACCAGATCACGAGGTACTGGATGAAGGCGAAGTACGCCCAGAGCAGAACCAGTGCTAGGAACAGGCTGCCGAGACCGATCAGGCGGTGCTCGCGTACCAGCTCCGGTCGCCCGGCGGCTGCCACGAAACCGAGTGCCACCAGAATGGCGAGGGCGTAGCCCCCGATCGCCTGTCCTGCCATGGCCAGCATGCCGAACACCGCCGAATGGAAGCTCGGCTGCAGCGACAGGATCCAGTCGATGCTCGCGAACGAGGCGGTGAGCGCGTAAAGGATGGCGCCGACCGTGGCGAGGCCGCGGCGCCGTGCACGTTCGTCGAATCGGCTGCGCGGCAGCGTGAGAATCAGGGCCAGGCCGATCCAGATCGCGAGGTAGATCAGGCTACGCAGAATGAAAAATGGCGGATTGAGGAAGGCGGCCTTGTTCGCGACCGTTTCGTGCTCGAGAAGGAATTCAGGCCGCGCCCAGGAGTAGATTGCCTGCAAGCCGAACAAGACCGGCAGGAACAGTAGAGCGAGCAGGGGCAGCGTCTGCACCGCCGCCTCCAGTGCGCCGCCGATTGCCAGACCCCAGCGCCCGCCCGTGAGGTGCCAGGTAAGGAGCATCGCCATACAGCCGAGCGGAAAGGCGATCCAGGTGACCGTCGCGACGAGATAGGCTCGCATCAGGGCCGGCAGGTCGACCAGCGCGCCGATCACGCACACGGTGACCCCCGACCAGAGCGACGGCCAGAATGACCTGCTGGAGGCGAGATGGCCGTGGCGCGTCTTTGGCCATCAGCGCTGCTGCTCCGGCAGCGGCCGCCGGACGTCTTCAGGCAGGTCCGCGACCACGGCATGCTGGCCAAGCTGGAGCGCCCGGATGTAGGCGACGATCGTCCAGCGGTCAGCCGGCGGCACCCGCGCCGCGTAGGAGTACATCACGCCATAGCCGTTCTCGATGACGTCGAGAAAGTGACGATCCGGCGCGTTGCGCAGCCGATCGATGTGATAGCTTGGCGGATGCGGGAAGCCGCGCTGCACGATGACCCCCTCACCGTCGCCCGCACGGCCGTGACAGGGTGAGCAGAAGATGTTGAACCGCTCGCGCCCGCGCTCGAGCAATGCCATGGTCATCGGTGGCCGCTGGTCGAGCACCGCGAGCTCCGCGGCCTCGCCGCGCCAAACCGTGCCCGGCACCGGCGTCTGCATGGCGCTGCCGTCGGGAAGCAGTTCGGCAACCTCGTAGGACTTGTACTTCTTCTGGTTCGCCATGCTGTACTGGTCGCAGGCCGCGAGCAGGACTAGCAGGACGAGCAGGACGATCAGCGGCGCAAGGCGCCTCATCGCGGCACCTCCTCGACGGCGAGCGCGCCGAGGCGCTCGAGCAGGGCACGGGTCGCCTCGAGATCAAAGCGCGCCTCCTCGCTCGGCATGGCGAGGAAGAAGCGGTCGACTGTTACCCGCCGGAAACGCTCCGCATTGAAGATCGGGTGATGCAGTCGCGGCAGCCGGTTGAGCACCAGGAGGCCGAAGAACGCGGCGAGAAACGCACCGAGGATGGCAAGCTCATAGGCGGGCACCGCGAACGCCGGCCACGCGTTCAAAGGCCGTCCGCCGATGTTGATCGGGTAGTTGACGGCGGCCAGATACCATTGGAGCAGGTAGCCCCCGCCTCCGCCCACGATGCCACCCGCGAGCGCGATCAGCGGCAAGGCGCGTTCGCGAAACCCGAGCGCGGCGGCGAGACCCTCGACCGGGAAGGGCGAATAGGCTTCGATCCGGACATAGCCCTCCGCGCGGATCTTCCTTGCGGCCTCGACCAGCGCTTCCGGGGCCTCGAATTCCGCCAGCAGACCGTAGAGCTGCTCCACATCCGCCAAGTCAGGCCTCCCGCAGGTCCTCGTGCAGCACTTCCTTGAGCTCGAACATCGAGATCATCGGCAGCAGGCGCACGAACAGGAAGAACAGGAAGAACCAGACGCCGATCATGCCGGCGAGGAGGAGCCACTCCCAGACCAACGGCACGTAGACGTGCCACGCCGACGGCAGATAGTCGCGGGACAAGGTGTTCGCGACCTCGGTGAAATGCCCGAGCCAGACCCCGATCGTAACCAGGAGCGCGACCAGCGCTAGTAGGAGGGCGTTCCGGCGCACCGCACGCCACCAGACCGCCTGAGGCGCCACGAGCGTGCAGAAGACCGCCGGCCAGTAGGTCCAGGCGTAGGTGTTGAACCAGCGATTGTAGAGCGTCTGGCGTTCGAACCCGTCGCCCGAGTACCAGGCATCGAAGGTCTCGAACACATAGCAGTAGGCGGTCATCAGGCCAAACGCGAGCAGCAGCTGGGCCAGCATGTCGAGATGCCGGTCGGTCACGATATGCTGCAGCCCGAAGGCCGCCCGCAGCGTGATCGCGATCAGGAGCACGACCGCGAACCCCTCGAGCACGGCCTCAATCAGGAAGAAGGGCGGATAGATCGTGGTGTGCCAGCCGGGCTCGATGCCGACCGCGAACAGCAGACTGACCCCGCTCTCCACCATCACGACCAGCGGCACGGCGAGCGCGGCGGCGATCCAGTAGGTGATCTGCCAGCGCTGCCAATGGGTGGCGGCGTTGCGCCAGCCCAGGCAAAGGACGCCATAGAAGACCTGGGCGAGCCGGGTGCGCGCCCGGTCGCGCACCGAGGCGAGGTCGGGCACCAGGCCGATGTACCAGAACAGCACCGAGACGATCAGATAGGTGGCGACCCCGAACATGTCCCACTCGAGCGGGCTCCGGAACTGCGGCCAGACGGTCATGGTGTTCGGATAGGGAATCAGCCAGTAGAACAGCCAGGGCCGGCCGAGGTGCAGAATCGGGGCGATGCCGGCCTGGAGCACGGCGAACACGGTCATCGCTTCGGCGAAGCGGTTCAGCGAATTGCGCCAGCCGCGGTTGACCATCAGCAGCAGCGCCGAGATCATCGTGCCGGCGTGCGCCATGCTGATCCACCAGACGTAGCTGGCGATGATCATGCCCCAGAAGACCGGGCTCTGGATGCCCCAGACGCCAACCCCGCCCCAGAACAGATAGCTGACCGCGAGGAGGAAGACGGCGAGCCCGAGCAGCGTTGCAGCGAAGCCGAGCCACCAGCCGCGCCCGGGGTGGCCGAGCGGCACCGCGGTGATGTCCGCGGTCACCGACTGGTAGGTGACACCAGGGCTGACCAGCGACTTGGGATGAGAGGTCGCCATCCCGGCTCAGGCTTCCTTGGGCTTGGGCTCAGGCGTGGCCTCGGACGGCCTGATCTCGGCGAGGTAGGAGGTGCGGGGCCGGGTGTTCAGCTCGGTCAGCAGCGTGTAGTTGCGCGGGCTCGCCTTGGCCTTGGCAATGGCGCTCTGCGGATCATTCAGATTGCCAAAGGTGATCGCCTGTGTCGGGCAGGCCTGCTGGCAGGCGGTCACGACCGCGCCGTCCGGGATCTCCCGACCCTCCTCCTGCGCCCGGATGCGCGCCGCGCTGATCCGCTGCACGCAGTAGGTGCACTTTTCCATGACGCCGCGCGCCCGGACCGTGACGTCGGGGTTGCGCTGGGGGATGCGGCCCACTCCCTCGGTGTCGGTATAGGCGAGGAAATTGAAGCGCCGGACCTTGTAAGGGCAGTAGCTCGCGCAGGTGCGGGTGCCGACGCAGCGGTTGTAGATCATCTGATTGAGGCCTTCCGGCCCGTGCACCGTCGCGTTGACCGGACAGCCGACCTCGCAGGGCGCCTTCTGGCAATGCATGCACGGCACCGGCTGCCAATGGGTCTCGGGCCGATCCGGTGGGCCGCTGTAATACCGATCGATCCGCAGCCAGTGCATCTCGCGGCCCGTCAGGACCTGCTGCTGGCCTACGACCGGCACGTTGTTCTCGGCCATGCAGGCGACGGCGCAGGCGTTGCAACCCACGCAGGCGTCGATGTCGATCGCCATCGCCCAGGCATAGCCCTCCTCGCTCCAGTGCGGGTACAGCGAGGGCTGCTCCGGGCCGGTCTGCTCCTCGACCCGATGGCCCGCCTGCAGCGCCTTCGGCGTGATCGAGCGGATCAGGTTCTCGTGACCGACCAGCGTGTGGTGATGCTGGGTCGTGGCGAGCTCAATCTGCTCAGCCGTCGCCTGGAGCATGACCCCGGAGATCGTCCACGGCTCACGCGTTGTTCGTAGCCGATAGGCATCGTAGCCGATCTGAGTGCCAATCCGACCGACCTGGTTGCGGCCGTAGCCGAGATGGAGCGTGACCGTACGCTCGGCCTGCCCCGGCAGCACCCAGACCGGCGCCCGCACGCGGCGATCGCTGCCCGAAAAGTCGACCAGGTCACCGCTCCTCAGGCCGCGCGCCTCGGCCAGGCCCGGGCTGATCAGCGCCACGTTCTCCCAGGTCAACTTGGTGAACGGCTTGGGCAGCTCCTGCAGCCAGCCGTTGTTGGCAAAGCGCCCGTCCCAGATGCAGGGATCCGGCCGGATCACCGCCTCGAGCTCGTCGCTGACTGTCGCCGGCTCGGGCGCCGTGACTTTGCCGACCGGAACCGAGCGTGGCGGCGGCGTGGTCTCCGGAGCGAAGCCATCCTCCAGCACCTTACGCCAGGCACGCTCGAAGTCCTGGCCTGGCAGGAGATCCCGCCAGGTCGTGCGCACCAGGTTGTAGACGTCGGCGTGCGGCTCGCCGGTCAGGGTCGCCAGCACCTCATGGACCGAACGGCCACCGTAGATCGGCCGCACGAGCGGCTGGATCACGCTCGCCGTGCCATCGGCCGCGCGCGCATCGGTCCAGGTCTCGAAGGGATGAGCGAGCGGGACGTGCCAATGACATAGCGTCGCCGTCTCGTCGACATAGGCCCCAAGGTGCACCCTTAGCGGGACTCGTTGCAGCAGATCACCAAAAACGAGATCGGCGGGCGCCGTATAGACCGGATTGGCATCGAGGATGATCAGCGTATCGATTCCGCCGGCGTCGATGTCGCTCGCGAGATCGACGAGCGAACGACCCTGGCGATCGGCAATCGCTTCAATTGGACCAGACGTCTCCATGGTGTGGCCGATGCCGCCGAGCTGCTGGTTGATCGCCAGGGTGAGCGCCTGGACGTCAGGCGGCAGATGAGCTCCGGTAAGCACCAGGCCGTTACGGCCCGCCTGTTTCAGCCCATTGGCCACCTCTGTCAGATGAGCCCGCTTTGCGAGCGGCAAGTCGACCGCGCGGGTCGGTCCCAGCCCGAACTGTTGTGCGAGCGCGAGCGCGAAGTTGATGATCTGCGCGGTCGATGCGGCAACCCGAGTGCCTGCTCTCGAGCCGGTGAGCGATGGCGTGCTCTCGAGCACGTGCAGGGCCGGCAACTGACCCGCGCCGACGCTCGAGCGCCGACGCGCGATCCACTGCCCGGCATAGAGGGTCTGCGCCGGACCTGGACCGAGGAAGTCATCCTCCAGGCTCAGCGC
>JBKPDM010000328.1:0-5369 GCA_046727895.1 Pseudomonadota bacterium
GGCCAGGGTAGACCAGCGAGTAGCCGAAGCCGGTGAGCACGGCCCCGGCCGCAGCCAAAACCCGGCCGGGGGCCAGCCAGATGAGCGCCAGGCCGGCTGCCTCGATCAGCACCGAGACGAGCGCGACCCTGGCCCCGCCCAGCCTGTCGGGCAGGTGGCCGAAGACGACGCGCGCTGCGATCAAGGAAGCCGCATAAGCGCTGAACGCGAGCCAAACCGGACTCCACCCACGTTCTGCGAAGAGGAGCGAGCCGAAGGCGAGAATTGCGCCAAAGCCGATGCTGCTGAGCGCCGCACCAAGCCCCGGCAGCCAGACCGCCCTGGCCACACGGAGGAATGCAGGCTGCGAAGAGGGCTGCGACGGGGGGACGGCAGGCAGCCGAACGACGAGCAACAGTGTTACCGGCGGCACCAGCGTCGTCGCCAGCGCGATCGCGGCAAACCCGCCGATCGCGTAGAGAGAAGTGCCGACCGGCGCGCCGAGCGCAAGGGCGGCGAACATCGCCGTCCCGACCCAGGCGATGACTTTTCCCGCGTTCTTGGCGTCGACGACTGCCAGCCCCCAGCTGACCGCGCCGGTGATGATGAAGCTCTCAGCTCCACCGAGCAGGGCGCGGCCGAGCAGGAGAATCGTCACCGACGCAACGGGAGATTCGACGAAGCCCAGCGACAGAAGGTACAGCAGGCCGGACGCCCCGGCGGCCAAGAGGCCGATGACGACTCCGCGCTTGGCGCCCCTCCTGTCGGAGTGGCGTCCCGCCCACACGCGCGAGACGAGCGACGCGGCAAACTGGCTGCCGGCAACAAGGCCGACCACGAAGGCACCGAAGCCGAGCCCCCGGTGCACATGGAGCGGCAGGACCGGGAGGGCGAGCCCGATGACCAGAAAGGCGACCAGGACCACGGCCATGATCGGCAGCAGCGTCGTGATGACACGAGTTGCCGCCTGCGGCCCGGAAGAGGCGATGGACATGGAAACTGCTGTCATTGCAATGCCTCGAATGCGGCGTCGCGGCCGTGGGCTTTCATAGGAAGGACCTGTTCGGCCTAGCCGGATTCGCCCCCGTACTGCTCGTCGCTGACGTGCTCCATCCAGTCGACGGCCTTGCCCTCGAGCTTCTCCTGAATCGCGATATGGGTCATGGCCGTGGTGGCCGTGGCCCCGTGCCAGTGCTTCTCGCCCGGCGCGAACCAGACCACATCACCCGGCCGGATTTCCTCGACCGGTCCACCCGCGCGCTGCACCCGGCCGCAGCCGAACGTGACGATCAGCGTCTGTCCGAGTGGATGCGTGTGCCATGCGGTGCGCGCGCCGGGCTCGAAGGTGACGCTGGCGCCGGCGGCGCGGGCCGGATCGGGCGCGCTGAACAGTGGATCGATGCGGACCGTGCTGGTGAACCACTCTGCAGGCCCTTTACCGGACGGCTGCGAACCGCTCCGTTTGATGTCCATGTCCGTCCTCTTCGCTCAATGATGCTCGGACGGTGATCTGGGTCGTGCACCGGCATGCGATTAGACGCTATAATCCGCATGAGCTTATAAGCAGGTCTTCAGAATGGCGCGCGAGAACCTCAACGACCTCATCGCGTTCCTCGCGGTCGCGCGGGAGCGCAGCTTCACCAGGGCCGCCGCTAAGCTCGGCGTGTCGCAGTCCGCGCTGAGTCAAACCATTCGTGGCTTGGAAGCACGGCTTGGCCTTCGGCTGCTGGCCCGCACCACACGCAGCGTCTCGCCCACGGAAGCCGGCGAGCGCCTGCTTCATACGGTGGGCCCGCGATTTGAGGAGATCGAAGGCGAGCTCGAGGCCTTGAGCGAACTTCGGGAGAAGCCCGCCGGCACCATCCGGATCACGGCCACCGAATATGCTGCCGACGCGATACTGCTGCCGAAGCTTGCGAAGCTCCTGCGGGCATATCCCGACATCAAGGTCGAGATCATCATCGACTATGGCCTGACCGATATCGTTGCCCAACGCTATGACGCTGGCGTGCGAAGCGGCGAGCAGGTGGCGAAGGACATGATCGCCGTGCGTATCGGGCCGGACATGCGCATGGCGGTCGTAGGCGCGCCGCCGTATTTCGAGGAGCGCTCAGAACCGGACAAGCCCCAGGACCTGATCGATCACAACTGTATCAAGTTACGTCTGCCCCACGGCGGATTGTATGCCTGGGAGTTTGAAAAGGGCGGCCGCGAACTGAGAGTGCGCGTCGATGGCCAGCTCACCTACAATACGACCGCCCAGATGCTGAATGCCGCCTTGGCGGGATTGGGCTTGGCCTATGTGCCTGAAGGCCTGGCGCGACCCCATCTCGCCAAGGGTCGTCTCAAGCGGGTCCTTGAGGACTGGTGCCTTCCGTATTCAGGCTATCACCTCTGGTACCCCAGCCGCCGCCAGTCCTCGCCGGCCTTTGCCCTGCTGGTCGATGCGCTGCGCTACCGGGGTTGAAACCGAGAAGTCTGTGATCGCTTGCAATCAGACGACGTCGGGGCGACGTCGCGCCTCGGCTCCAACGCATGTCCGGCACGCACCAACGCCGTGGCGAGCGCGCGCAGCAACCACGCCGTGGCGCGTCGGACCGGGCGAGGTTGCAAGGATGGCGTCCCTCGTTGCTGCGCGTGATCGGCAAGGGGCTGAAGGCAGGTGTGCTCGAAGAAGGTATGGGATGGCGGCAGCCAGGGCTGCGCCGGAGCGTCGATGCGGCCGGCCCGAATCATGCTGTCGAGGAAGACGTCAAGCATCGGCTGGCTCCTCGCGCGAGTGAGGGACCAGGAATGCTCGTGGAGCCGCCTCTTGTCACGCCGGAACGCTTCGACTACGATCGAACTATGGAGGTGCCGCCGTCCTTCGTCTCGCTCGCAGCCCTGCTCGGTGAGCCGGCCCGGGCAAACATGCTGAGCGCGCTTAAGGATGGTCGGGCGTTGACGGCCTTGGAGCTCGCCTGTTGCGCCCGGGTCACGCCGCAGACGGCGAGCAGCCATCTCGCGAAGCTCTGCGAGGGTGGTCTCATCTCGGTCGAGAGGAGCGGCCGTTACCGCTACTTCAGACTGGCCAGTCCGGCGCTTGCCGACATGCTGGAGGAGCTCTCCGTGATGGCGCCGCTAAGGCCTCTGCCGGAGCGGTGGCGCTCCGAGGCGCTGATGCGGCTCCGCGACGCCAGGTTGTGCTACGATCATGTCGCAGGCTGGCTCGGCGTCGGTCTCTCCGAATGCCTCGTCCGCCAGGGCTGTCTCGAGCCGGTTGCTCAGGACTATCGCCTGACCGATTCCTCGCCAGTGGCTCCGCCTCGGCGTATGCTGCCTCCCATGCGTCGCCGCGTTGCGCTCCTTGAGGAGCGGGGGTTGCGGCTGTGGCCGATGTTAGGCAGTGGCTCGCCGAGCAGGGGCTTGAGCAATATGCCGAGGCGTTCGTTGCGAACGCCATCGACGGCGACGTCCTGCGTACGCTCACCGGGGAGGATCTCAAGGAGCTGGGCGTTTCGGCGCTGGGACACCGCAAGCGGCTGCTGGAGGCGATAGCGGCACTCGGAAGAGAAGCGGCACCGGCGTACTCTCCGCCCAGTGGCCAAACGCGAACGGCGTCGGCCGGCGTGGCCGAGCGGCGGCAGCTGACAGTGCTATTTTGCGACCTGGTCGGTTCGACCGAACTCTCGGCCAGGCTCGATCCCGAGGATTTGCGCGACGTCATCCGAACCTACCAGAATCGTTGCGCTGAGGTGGTCACGCGCTGGGGCGGGCACGTTGCCAAGTACATGGGCGATGGCGTGTTGGCTTACTTCGGCTGGCCGCAGGCGCATGAGGACGAGGCTGAGCGGGCCGTGCGCGCGGGGCTCGAGCTGGTTCACCGCGTTGCGGCATTAGCGGGGGGCGGCCAGGCGCTCGGGGCCCGGATCGGCATCGCGACCGGAATGGTGGTGGTCGGCGATCTGATCGGCGAGGGGGCGGCGCAGGAAGAGGCGGTGGTCGGCGAGACCCCGAACCTCGCGGCACGGTTGCAGGCCTTGGCTGAGCCGGGGAGCATCGTCATCAGTCGCAGGACTCGCGGGCTCGTCGGCGGGCTGTTCGAGCTGGCCGACCTCGGCCCGCAGCGTCTCAAAGGCTTCGCCGAGCCGATCCCGGCTTGGCGGGTGGTCAGCAGCAGTGCCGCAGAGAGCCGCTTCGAGGCGATGCACACCGCGGGACTCACGCCCCTGGTCGGGCGCGAGCACGAACTTGGCATCCTGCTCGAGCGCTGGGCTCGGGCGAAGGACGGCGACGGCCAGGTTGTCCTAATCGAGGGCGAGGCGGGCATCGGCAAGTCGCGCCTGCTGCGTGCGCTCCGCGAGGAGCTGGGTGGCGAGCCACACGTCACCCTCAGGCACTTCTGCTCGCCCTACCACACCAATAGCGCGCTCTATCCAATCATCACGCAGCTGGAGCGGGCGGCGGGCCTTGCCTCCGATGACGAGGCCGGGGATAAGCTCGCCAAGCTGGAGGCGATGCTCGGTCAGGCGACGACCCGGCTGGACGAGGCGGTGCCCCTGGCCGCGGCGCTGCTGGGCCTTCCCACCGGCGATCGCTTTCAACCGCTCAGCCTCGGCCCGCATCGGCAGAAGCAGCGCACCTTTGAGGTGCTGATTGAGCAGCTGGCTGGCCTCGCCCGCACGCAGCCAGTGCTCGAACTGTACGAGGACCTCCACTGGGCCGACCCATCGACCCTCGAGCTTCTCGACGTCCTGGTCGAGCGGATGCGCAGCCTGCCCGTCCTCGTGGTGATCACCTACCGGCCCGAGTTCAGCCTCTCGTGGTCGGGGCAGGCCCACGTGACGGCGCTGACCGTGAACCGCCTCGGCCGCCGCCAGGGCGCCTTGCTGGTCGACCGGCTCAGCGGCGGCAAGGCGCTGCCCGCCAAGATCCTGGATCAGATCCTGGCCAAGACCGACGGCGTGCCGCTGTTCGTTGAGGAGCTGACCAAGACGGTGCTCGAATCGGGCCTGCTCACGCTCGCCGGTGACCACTTCGAGCTCGCCGGCCCGCTCACTCCTCTCGCGATCCCAGCGACCCTTCATGACTCTCTCATGGCCCGTCTCGACCGCCTCGCTCCGGTCAAAGAGGTCGCTCAGACCGCTGCGACCATCGGGCGCGAATTCTCGCACGAACTCCTCGCCGCCGTCTCACCCCTGCCCGAGGGTCAGCTGCGCGAGGCGCTCGACCAGCTCGTCTGGTCTGAGCTGGTCTTCCGCCGCGGCACTCCGCCCCGCGCCACCTATAGCTTCAAACACGCCTTGGTCCGGGATGCGGCCTATCAAAGCCTGTTGAAGAGTCCGCGCCAGCAGCTTCACGCGCGAATCGGCTTGGTCCTGGAGCAGAGGTTCACCGACACTGTCGCCCAT
>JBKPDM010000329.1:0-4079 GCA_046727895.1 Pseudomonadota bacterium
CGGCGAGGGCGGGCAGGAGCGTCATGGTCCCGACCCAGCACAGCACCATGCCCAGGCCGCCGATGATGCCGAAGTCGCGGAAGCCCCGGAAGTCGGTGACGATCAGCGAGGCGTAGGAGAACGCCGCCGCGAGCGAGGCGACGAGCGTCGCGGACCACGTGTCGTGGTGCGCGGTGCGCTGGGCCTCGGGCAACTCCTCCCCCGTCCGGCGCGCCTCGAAGTAGCGTGCCAGCCAGATGATGAAGGGGTTGATCCCGTTGCCGATCACGATGCTGCCCAGGAAGGACGTGGAGGCGTTCAGGTTCTTGACCAAGGGCTGGGCGAGCCCGAAGGTCAGCACGCACGGCGCCAGCAGCCCCAGGCCCAGCAGCCAGTTCGCGCTGTGCCGCCAGAAGTACAGGTAGATCGCGAGCTGGACCAGGAGGATGGTGAGGACCGTGGCCAGTGCCAGCTCGTTCTCCATCGCGTCCCGCTCGTCGCGCGCCATCAGGAGGCTGCCGCTGAAGTCCACGTGCAGGTCGGCCGCGTATCGACTCGGGCCGAGCGCCGCGACCTCCCGGTTGACCGCCGCGATCAGCTGCTCGGCGGCGTTCGCGTCTCCCTCCTCGATGTCGGTGCGGACGAAGACGGCGAGCAGCCCGCGCGTGGGGTGGAGAAAGAAGCCGCTCGGGAAGCGGTTCTGCCCGTCGCGCCGCTCCTCCGCCCGCTGGCGCAGCCTGTCGACGAGCGCCTTGGGATCTTCGGGCTCGTCCCCCATGTAGACGATGAGCGGGTTCCTCTTCGACCGCTCGTAGTCGAGGCGGTCCGCGAGCCCGTCGCGCACGTCGCGCAGGTCCTCGAGGTCCGCGTAGAGACCACGGTGCTCGCGCACGAAGTCGGCGAAGGCGGAGACGCTCCAGTCCACGCTCCTTATCCCGTGACCGGGAATGGCGTTGAGCCTCGGCACCAGGTCCCGGGCGAAACGCTGCAGCGCGTCGCGGTCCTCCGACAGGATGGCGACCGTGAGGGTGCTGAGCCCGCCGACGCGTGACCCGGCCGTCTCGAGGTCCCGGACGCTGGGCTTGCCGCTGGGCAGCAGGCTGACGATGCCCGGCCTGAGCCTGAGCTGCAGCAGCAGCGGCACGGCCAGCGCCGCGAGCAGGTAGGCCACGAGCGCGAAGGCCCAGGGGTGGCGCTCCTGGGCCGACGCGAGGCGGTCCAGGGGGTGGAGGCGGGGAACCGCTACCTCGGCCAACGCCGTTTCGTCATGGACGACCGGCACGACACTCACAAACAGCCCCGCTCCCTGGCCATTCCTCGCCGACGACGCAGCGGCGTGTCTTCACCACGACCGATGCAGTCTGGCTGGCCCATCATCCCGGTAGACCGTCTGAACCCGCCGTTGCTGAGGCAATATGCGTGCCGGGTCGCGCTCGACCGAACTGCTGAAGCAACCAGGCGCCACACAGGCGTTTGTGAACGTGCCACCCGCCGTTCGGGAGCCGCGAGTCGTGCCCCGTCGCGAATCTTCCCCACGAGCTCCCCCTCCTGGAGCGCCGCCGAGAGTGCTGTCGCCGTTTGCCGCCGTAGGCTCGGCGGTCGTGGCCGGGGAGTCCGGAGCCACATGGTTGCGAATTCACGACGCTGGTGGCTGCCCTCGTACCGGTCGGTCGCGCGCCAGGCAGAGAGACTGCGAGCACTACAGCCCGTACCACTCCACGAGGGCTGTTCGAGGCGATCTCGCCGACGCCGGGGCAGATCGGCCCATCCCCCCGCCGCACCGGAACGGTTCGAACGACCGCAGCCTGCTCCGGTCGATCAGCGACGGATACGCGCAGCGCGCGCCGTCGCGCATCCGCTGCTTGACGCGCTCGCGGTAGATCATGTCGTCGTCGAGCCCGACGAGGGCGCTCCTCCGCAGCTCGTCGTTCAGCCGTCTCGGTTCGATCGTGACCTCGGGGGCGCGCTGCCAGAGGCGAAACAGGTCGGCGATGAGCCACCACATGCGTCGTGCCGCTCGCGGGATGGACCTCGGACCTCGTCGAAGGAGTGACATCGCCTTCTCCCTGTGAATCGAGCGACGACTTTGCCGTGCTCGCGCTCGCTGCGAATGCAGAACCCGTGCCAGCGCGATTGGATCGCGAGTCGCGGGGATTTCGCAGCGAACGCACGTGGCGCGCGAAGGCGCGCGCGAACAGGGCGGCGAGGCCGCTGTTCGTGTCCGATGTCTCGCTGCAGGGTGGGCCGCGGGATCTTCTTGATGCGGATGCTCATGGACGAAGTCGGCTTCCGCTGTCTGGCGGCCGGAGGCATGGAAGTGACGATGCGGAAACGGCCTTTCAGCGTGTGAAGAAAGCGTGATCTGCGAGTTGGAGCCGCGGCCCGACGTCGCCCCAGCGTCCGCAGCTCGCGCGCCGCGATCATGCGCCGCGCCTCGGCCGCCACAGGAGATGGTCAGGGCGCGCGACTAGTCCACCGTCAGGTCGACCTCGACGGCAGGTCGGGTACGGTCATGATCGGCGTCCCGTGAGCCAGGCCTCGATCCTCGCCGGCTTCACCGGCGTTTCCGCGGCCGAAGCCAGCAGCAGGTCGCAGGCCGTGGGAGGCGTCCCGGTCCGCGGAGCGTGCTCGGCGGCGCGGGCGGCCCAGCAGGCGCGCGCGTTGGCCTCCGTCCACGGCTCGACGCCGGCCGCGTCCAGAGCGTCGATGAGCGCCTGCGCGTCCCGCGGCCGCAGCCCGGGATCCTTCTCGAGACAGGAGAGGATCACGTCCTCGAGGCCCGGCGGGATTGCCCTCCCGAGGCGCTCCGAGGGCCGAGCCGGGCGCGTGTGCAGGACGTGCCCGAACACCTCGACAGTCTTTCCGCTGAAGACGTGGGATCCGGTCAGGAGGTAGTAACCCACGGCGCCGAGGCCGTAGAGGTCGGTCCGGGGCCCCACCCGCTCAGGCGCGGTCAGGGCCTCGGGGGCCATGTAGAGGGGCGTCCCGACGATCATGTTGGACTGGGTGAGGGCGGGCGCCGCGGGCAGCTCCTGGTCCTTGACGAGGCCGAAGTCGAGGACCTTTGCGATGTCGGGCGCGCCCCCGCGCTCGCACAGCATGACGTTGGCGGGCGTGATGTCGCGGTGGACGAGGCCGAGGGCGTGGGCCTCGCCGAGGGCGCCGGCGATCTGGCGCAGGACGTGGACGACCCGGCCGGGTGGCTGGGGCCCGTCCTCGATCACCAGCTTCTCCAGCGAGATCCCCTCGAGGTACTCCATCGCGTAGTAGAAGACCCCGTCGAGGGTCCGGCCGTAGTCGAAGACGGCGACCGTGTTGGGGTGGGTGAGGCGTGCGGTGATCTGCACCTCGCGCTCGAAGCGCTCGACCGTCTCGGGCCCGACCTTCGCGGGCGACAGCAGCTTCACCGCGGTCGGCCGCTTGAGCCGCGCGTGTCGGGCCCGGTAGACGACGCCCATGCCGCCCTCGCCGAGCTTTTCCTCGAGCGTGTACTGGCCCACCTGCCGGGCCTCGCGCACCTCGGCGCGCAGGCCGTAGGTCACGCGCGAGGCGAGCACGGACAGCAGGAGGGCGGCGACGAGCCAGCCGGACTGGATCGCGAGGTTCGCAGGCCCCGGGGATCTGAGGTCGCCACCCAGGCCCGAGCGGGCGGCGTTCCAGCCCATCGAGGCGAGCGCGGGTGCGGCGGCCGCGACGCTCACGACGAGGGTCCGGGACGCCGAGCTCGGCACGATCACCGCGCGGGCTATCAGCATCAGGCCGACGTTGACAACCATGGGGTAGGTCACGTCGACGAAGGCGAGCGGCACGAGACCCAAGGAGCCGAGCGCAGCTCCCGCCAATAGCAGGCTCGACGCGTCGATCCGGCGAAGGGTCTCCAACGACAGGCGGCTCCAGCGGCACGCCGCCCAGACGGCCGCGAGCGCCGCCGCGGCGGCGAGGAAGGGCCGGATGCCGACGTTGAGCCTCCACTCATTGGCGCCGTAACGGCCTGCGAGCTCACTGGCCAGGAAGAAGACCGCTCCCACTCTTCCGAAGAAGGCCAGCCGGTTCTGCTGGAAAGCGCGGCCCTCCTCCTCGGGCATCGATCCGGCGTGGAA
>JBKPDM010000330.1:0-16985 GCA_046727895.1 Pseudomonadota bacterium
CCTGAGAGAGATCCGACCACAGATCGTCCGGATCTTCCAGGCCGATGTGCAGCCGGATGGTTTTGGGCGCCACGCCGAAGGCGCGGAGCGGATTGGCCGACGCCTTCTGCTCGAGCCCGGCCGCGGCCGGAAAGGCGAGGCTCTCGTGGCCGCCCCAGCTGACCCCGAGCCTGAACAGCCTAAGCGCGTCGCAGAAACGGCGCACGGCCGCCTTGTCGCCCTCGAGCTCGAAGCTGAACAGCCCGGAGGCGCCCGCGAGCGTGGCGACGCCGGGGCCGCCGTTGCCGAGCAGGGGGTGGTTGACGCGCCGGATTCGCGGATGGTGGACGAGACGCCCGGCAATCTCGAGCGCGCTCGCGTGATGCCGGGGAAGACGCAGCGGCAGCGTGCGCAGGCCGCGCACCAGTAGCCAGCCCTCGAATGGCGCGAGCTTGCCGCCGAGCAGCGGGAAGATGCCGGCATTGATCCGTTCGATGAGCTCGCGCCGTCCGCAGACCACGCCCGCGACGGTGTCGCTGTGGCCGCCGAGATATTTCGATGCCGAATGCAGCACCAGGTCGACGCCGTGCTCGAGCGGCCGTTGAAAGATCGGGCTGGCCCAGGAGTTGTCGGCGATCGAGATCGCGCGCTCGGCTCTCGCGGCGGCCGCGAGGCGGGCCAGGTCCTGGGTCTCGAACACCATGCTGGTCGGGCTTTCGAGATAGAGCACCTTGGCCCCGGCCAGCGCCCGCTCGACGGCTTCGGCATCGCGGCCGTCGACGAACTCGACCCGGATGTCGAAGCGGGGCAGGATGGTCGTGAACAGCCGGTACGCGTCCGGGTAACAATGGCGGACGCAGACCATGCGCTCGCCGGCGCTGAGGTTGCTCAGCACGGCCGCGCTGATCGCGGCCATCCCGGAAGCGAACGCGCGCGCCGCCTCGGCGCCCTCGAGCGCGGCGAGCTTGGCCTCGAACACGGCCACCGTCGGGTTGTCGCCGCGGCTGTAGATCGGCCGGCGGCTGCGACCGGCCATGGCGTCCTCGAGCTCGCCGTAGGAGCCGAAGGTGAACAGCGAGGTCTGGAAGATCGGTGGCACGACGGCGCCGGCCGGGAAGTCGTCGTCATGGGCGACAATGGTCGAAGGGTCGATCGACATGGCGTCAAGTCCGTTGGTGAGCCTGCGCAGCCTAGCGGCTGCCTCGAAATTCAGGAAGCGAGCAAGGCTCGAACGGAGTGGCCTCGACGGCCGGCGAGAGGGCAAACGCGAGAGTTGTCAGATCGGCCGGCTGGAGCGAAAAACGAGATTGCAAGACGTCGGCGAGCGCCATAGATGGAAAAGCAAGAGGGGCTCTAGCTCGCAAAAACCGCTCGCCGACGGGGCGGGCCATACGTTCCACCACATCCATGGACGCTAGCAGAACGTGAGGTTGTGCAGCTGGCCGAGCGCGCCCACCTCGATCAGCCCTCGTCACGGTTGCGGCATCTCGACCGTAACCTTGATGTTGGAGTACCAAGCGGCCAAGTTGGCCACGTCGCTGTCGCTGAGGCCCTTGGCCACGATCGACATCTGCTCGTGCTGGCGCGTCCCATCCTGGAACGCCTTGAGTTGCTTGATGAGGTAGTTGGCATCGTCGCCGGCGAGATTGGGCGCCTCGGGATTCCTGCTGAGCCCGTCGAGACCGTGACAGGCCGCGCAGGTTGCGGCCTTCTTCTTGCCGGCGGCAACCGCCGCCATATCGGCGGCGCTGGCAGGAACAGGGAGCATGGCCACCAGCACACAGCCAATGATAACGCCGAGGTGCATGCCGACGGACCCGCGCCCTTGTTCCCGCCCCGAGGTCACTCAGCCACCGTAGGAGATGCGGTAGACCGCCCCCGCGAAATCGTCGGAGACGAGCAGGGAGCCATCGTGCAACTGGGTGAGAGCGACCGGCCTGTCGATATACTCGCCGTCTTTGGTCAGCCAGCCCGCCGCAAACTCCTCCTGCTCCCCTGCCGTGCCGTCGTCGTTGAGCGGCGTAAACATGACCCTGGCGCCCACGGGAACCGTGCGATTCCAGGAGCCATGCTGGGCCGTGAACACACCCTTTTTGTAGCGCTCCGGGAACTTGCTGCCCGTGTAGAATACCATCCCGAGATCGGCGGCATGCGCAATCGTCTCCACGGCTGGGAACACCGCGTCCGCGGGCGGTTCGCTGTCCTTGTACTCGTTGGTGCGGACATGGCCACCGCCATACCATGGGAACCCGAACTCCTGGCCCGGGCCGGTGATACGATTGAGCTCACCAGGCGGGATGTCGTCACCCATGCCGTCGACCTGGTTGTCGTTGGTCCACAGCTCCCCGGTCGTCGGATTGAAGTCGAACCCGACCGGATTGCGTAGCCCGGTGGCATAGACCTCACGGTTGGACCCGTCCCGGTCCATGCGGATGATGCCGCCGACGCCAATCTGCTTGAACGGCTCGACCTTGTCCTTCGGCGGCACGTTGAACGGCTGCCCGAGCTGGATGTAGAGCTTATTGTCCGGGCCGACCGCGCATACCCGGGCGGTGTGATTGAAGGATTCGTCGGCGCCGGGGATGAGCTCCCCTTCCTGGACGACATCACCGACGGCCACGTCGGGGTTCTCGTAGAAAAATTCCGCCGCGGGGAAGACGCGGACGCGATTGCGCTCGGCGATGTATAGGAACTCGTCCTTAGAGAAGCAGACACCGTTCGGGATCACAAAGGTGAGCGAAGGCGCGAACCGCTTCACCTCGTCGGCGGTCCCGTCCTTGTTGCGATCAGTGACTGCCCAGACCGCGTCCTTCCGCGTCCCGACGAAGGTCACGACGCCCTGCGGCCCGACGGCCATGTGCCGGGCGTCCGGCACAACCGCGTAGAGGTTGATCTTGAAGCCCGGCGGCAGCTTGATCTGCTCGAGGTTCTTGCGAAGCTGGTCGGCGTAGGCGCCGGTCTGCGGCACGTAGTCGAACGCCGCCATGCTAGTGCCCGTGGCCTGCATGTTCTCCAGCTTCGACTGATTGTCCTCGGCTCGGGCGACTCCTAGGCCGCAAGCGAGCGCAGCGATCGCCATTGTTGGCCTCTGGGGACACCGAGCGCTTGGCGCGCCCGTGCCCAGAGGGCTACCTATGGCACGCAATTTCTCAACTGGAAAGGGCCTCGTCAGAGCAAATTGGCTTGAGCCTGGGAGGGGCGGTCCGTAGCCTCGACACTCTTGGGGTCGACCAACCCGAGACCGAATGTCGCTTCTGAAGGTCGGGTTCCGCAGCAGCGTGACTGACGCGGCGAACCTGCTGGCAGGTTGCCAATGATCAGGTCCAACCGTATGTTTCTCTGGGCACGATAAGCCAGCCTAATTCATGACCCCGACCCTCAAGCAGCTGCGTTACTTCGCGGCGCTCGCCAAAACCCTCCATTTTGGACGCGCGGCCGAGTGCTGCCGGATCACCCAGCCGGCGATGAGCATGCAGATCCGCGAGCTCGAGGCGGCGCTCGGCGTCACGCTGGTCGAGCGGAGCCCGGCCGGCGTGCTCCTCACCGCAGCGGGCGCGGAGGTCGCGGGGCGCGCCCGCGACGTCCTGGTCGCGGTCCAGGATCTGGTCGATCTGGCGCGCCACCGCGAGATGGTCCTCGCCGGTCCGCTCAGCCTTGGCGTGATTCCCACCATCGGGCCCTATCTGCTGCCGCAGATTCTGCCCCGGCTGCACGCCGCCTACCCCGAGCTGCGCCTGTCGTTGCGTGAAAGCCAGACCGAGCATCTGATCGACGCCCTGGTCGCCGGCACGCTCGACCTCCTGATCCTGGCCCTGCCGGTCGGGCGGGACGACGTCTCGACCATGGCGTTGTTTGAGGACGCCTTCACTCTGGCGGTCCCCGCGGGTCATCATCTGGCCGAGCGGAGCGTGGTGCGCCAGGAAGATCTGCGCGCCGAGCGGCTGCTGCTCCTGGAGGAGGGTCACTGCCTGCGTGATCAGGCGCTGAGCCTCTGTCACGCCGCGGGCGCGGAGCAGGCGGATGATTTTCGCGCCGCCAGCCTGGCAACGGTCGTGCAGATGGTGATCAATGGTTACGGCGGCACGATCCTGCCGGAGCTGGCGCTCCCGGCGGAGGTCGGCGCCCATCCGCGGCTGCGCATCGTGCGCTTCGCCGAGCCGGCGCCCGGGCGCACGGTCGGCATTGCCTGGCGCGCCTCCTCGCCGCGCCGGGTCGAGTATGTCGAACTCGCTCGGCTGATCGAGGCTGCGCACGCCGAAGCCGCAAGGCCGCGAACCGCGGCCTGATCTTGGGCGGGCGCCCGATCGCGTGCGCTCCAGCCGCAGATCGAGGTCGCCTCTGGCTACGACACCGGCTTGGCGCCGAGCACCGTGACGCTCTTAAGGGCGATCCCCGATGCGCGAAACGCTCCGATCTCGGCCGCGCCGATGTGCGGGGCGAGCGCCTCCTCGGGCAGCGCGATCGGCTTCGCCTCGGCGATGCGCACGTCCCGAAAGCCCGCCTCGCCGAGCAGGGTCAGATAATCGGCCTCGGGCATCGCCCCGGCGACGCAGCCGACATAGAGGCCTGCGGCCTCGCGCACCGGCTTCGGCAGCTCGCCGGTGGCGACGATATCGGAGACGCAGAACCGCCCGCCCGGCCGCAGCACCCGGTACATCTCGGCGAAGGCGCTGGCCTTGTCGGGCACGAGGTTGAGCACGCAGTTCGAGATCACGACGTCGACGCTGCCGGTTTCGAGGGGCAGCCGTTCGATCTCGCCGAGCCGGAACTCGACGTTGCGGTAGCCGAGCTTCGCCGCGTTTGCGCGCGCCTTGGCGATCATCTCGGGGGTCATGTCGACGCCGATCACCCGGCCCTCGGGTCCAACCTCGTGGCGGACGATGAAGGCGTCGTTGCCGGCGCCGGAGCCCAGATCGAGCACCGTCTCCCCAGCCCTCAGCGCCGCATGCCGGGTGGGCACGCCGCAGCCGAGGTTTAGGTCGGCCTCGGCGAGGCGACCCGCGACCCCTTCATAGGCATCGCCGATGACATTCAGCCCGTCGGGCGCCATCTCGGCACCGCAACCGCAGGAGGACGAGCTGCAGCAGCCAGCGTCTTCGGTCGCGATCGCCCCATAGCGCTGGCGCACCAGCGTCCTGATCTCGTCGTCGCTCCTCACCTCGGTGTCTCCTCTTCGGGTTCACGGGTGGTCAACGCCGCGGCGGCCAGGCCGCCGAGCAGCTCGTCGAGCGCCGCCCGCAGGTCGGCGATGCCGCGCGCGTCGAGGCAATAGCACGAGTTCTTGCCATCGATCCGCCCGCGGATCAGCCCCCCCTCCTTCAACACCTTGAGGTGCTGCGAGACGGTCGCCTGGGCGAGCGGCATGACGCCGACCACCTCGCCGCAAACGCAGCTGCCGCGCGTGGCCAGCACGCGCAGAATCTCGAGCCGGGCGGGATGCGCGAGCGCTTTCAGTCGCTCGGCGAGAACTTGATCCATTGGCGTCCATCGTTCATCGACGATGGGCGATATAAGCGAAAGACCGTATCGTGTCAAGCGGGAAGCGATCGACGACTTGGGCCGTCCAGCACCACTCGGCTCACTCAAACGGGGGCAAGTGACGGTGAACCTCCGCGCGTGAGCGACGCGGTTGACAGAGTCGTGTATAGGATGATAATCCTAGATCACTTCCTGCAAACCTCCGGTCCAAGGATCGCCAACACATGACCAGCGCTTCTTCCGCGCGCGACTGCGGTTGCGCCGCCGCCGACCCGCTCGCCCCGGCCCCGGCGGCGCTCGACGAGACGTCGGGCGTGCCCTGCTGCCCGCAGCTCGACCCTGATCGCAGCTGCGATGCCATCGACTTCCACTATCGCCTGATCCACAACGCGACCGTCACCATCGACAACCAGGTCCGCCGGGTGCCGGTCGAGGTGATCCTGCACGCCCGGCTCGAGCGCTGCCCCGGCCCGCTCGCGCTCGGCGATCTGGTCTACAGCACGACGCTACTGCCGGGCGAGACGGTGCGCCTGTTCAGCACCGACCGGCGCACCCGCTTCTCACTCGACAGCGCGACTAGCGTCAGCTACCGGCGCGAGCAGACCTCAGAAGAGCGCTACTTCATGTCGAGCATGAGCGACTTCATGTCCGACCTGACGGTGCGCGACGAGGCTCGCTCGGCCAATCAAAAGCGCGGCTCGCTCGAGACCCATGGCGAGACCAACGGCGCGCTCGAGGCCTTCTTCGCCGGGCCGTCGGTCGACGTCAAAGGCTCGTACAACGCCGAATCGACCAGCGATTTCCTGCGCGAACTGAACCAGCACGCCCGCGCCTCGTCTGAGCGGGCGGTCGAGGCGACCCGCTCGGCAAGCTCGGTCTCGATCGGCGAAGTGCAGTCGCGCAGCCACGCCGAGGGCGAGTCCGAGGACCACTTCGAGTCCGCCTCGCGCAGCTTCAGCAACCCGAACCACTGCCACGCGGTGACGTACTATTTCTACCAGATCAACAAGACGCAGACCGTCCGCCTGACTCTGGAATCGATCCAGCGGCGGGTGATCGATCCGGCCGGGGATACGCGCATCGCCAACAATCCGTTCACCTCGCGCGGCGAGGTGTCGGTGATCCCGAGCGCGGTCCTGGCGACCGATAAGCAGCGCCTCGAGATCGAGCAGATTGGCCGGCAGAGCGTGGCCGCGGCGCAGGCCGACGCCGGCTCGGGCGCCGCCCAGACCCTGCTCGCGACGCGCCTGTCGACGGCAAGCTTCGCGGTCGCCCAGCCTGCCGAGCCGCTCGCCTCCGACGTGCGGGCCAAAGCACTCGCCGCGGTCGACGCCGACCTCGCCAAGGCCGGCCTGATCGATCGCAAGACCGGCAATGTGACCGACGAGGTCAAGGCCAGCTTCGCGTACGAGGCGACCTCCTCGCTGCCGACCCCCGGCATGCTGGTGCGCGGCTGCCTCGATGAGTGCAACATCTGCGAACCGGCGGTGATGCGTGAGATCGAGCTCGATCTGGAGCGCAGGCAGCTCGAGAACGAGCTTCTGAAGCGCCGGATCGAGCTCCTCGACAAGGCGCAGGAGTATCGCTGCTGCCCCTGCGAGGCGCCCACCGAAGCGGCGTAAGCCCGTCGGCTCGACGTCTCGGACCTGTGCGTGCCAGGGCCTCAGCCGAGGCCCCGGCCGCTCAGAGCGTTTGCGGCCCGAGATGCTCACGCATCGGCTCGAAATGACCAGGACGGGCTAGGGCAGGGTGTAGGCGGTCTTGACCGTGGTGTAGAACTCGACGGCGTAGCGGCCCTGCTCGCGCGGGCCGTAGCTCGAGCCCTTCCGGCCGCCGAACGGCACGTGGTAGTCGACCCCGGCGGTTGGCAGATTGACCATCACGAGGCCGGCCTCGGCATTCCGCCGGAAGTGGCTCGCATGCTTCAGCGAGGTCGTGCAGATCCCGGACGAGAGGCCATAGGGGGTGTCGTTGGCGACCGCGAGCGCCTCGTCGTAGTCCTTGACCCGGATCACCGAGGCGACCGGCCCGAACACCTCCTCCTGGTTGATCCGCATCGCGTTGGCGGTCTCAGTGATCAGCGCCGGCTGCAGATAGTAGCCCTCGGTCTCGCGCTTCAGCCGCTCGCCGCCCCAGGCCAGCCGGCCGCCCTCCTTCTGGCCGATCTCGAGATAGGAGAGGTCCTGCTCAAGCTGGCCCTGATCGACCACCGGGCCGACCTGGGTCCCGGGCTTGAGCGCGTGGTCGACCTTCAGCATCTTCATGGCTTCGACCACCGCGCCCACGAAACGGTCGTGGATCTTTTCGGTTACGATCAGGCGCGAGGACGCGGTGCAGCGCTGCCCGGTCTGGAAGAAGGCGCCGTTGACCGCGACGTTGACGGCCGTGTCGAGATCGGCGTCGTCGAGCACAACGAGCGGGTTCTTCCCGCCCATCTCGAGCTGGAAGCGGGCAAGGCGCGCGGCGCACTTCTGAGCGATGTGCCTGCCGGTATCGACCGACCCGGTGAAGCTCACTGCCGCGACGTCGGGCGAGTCGAGGATCGCCTCGCCGACCACCGAGCCCCGGCCCATGACCAGGTTGAACACGCCCTCGGGCAGGCCGTGGTTGCTGAGGATCTCGGCGATCGCCCATGCCGAGCCCGGCACCAGGTCAGCCGGCTTGAACACCACCGTGTTGCCGTAGGCGAGCGCTGGCGCGATCTTCCAGGCGGGGATCGCGAGCGGGAAGTTCCAGGGCGTGATCAGCCCGACCACGCCGAGCGGCTCGCGGGTCACGTCGACCTCGACGCCGGGCCGGACCGAGGGCACCCGCTCGCCCGCGAGGCGGAGCGTCTCGCCCGCGAAGAACTTGAAGATCTGACCCGCGCGCCCGGCCTCGCCGATGCCGTCAGCGAGCGGCTTGCCCTCCTCGCGCGACAGCAGCTCGCCGAGCTCCTGCCCGCGCTTGAGGATCTCGTCGCCGGTCGCGTCGAGCAGATCGAACCGCTGCTGTGGGGTGCTCCTCGACCAGGCGGGAAAGGCCGCCCTGGCGGCGGCGATCGCTCGTTCCGCGGTCGCCCGGTCGGCGCGGGCGAAGGTGCCGACCACGTCCTTGACGTCGGACGGGTTGATGTCGTCGGCGCCCTCGCCGCCCTCGACCCACTGGCCGCCGATCAGATGCGCCTTCAGTGCCATGGCTCTGCTCCCCGATGACGACGTCGTTGCTACGGCGAGGCGGTGATCCGGTGCTCGGCCGCCTCCCATTCGGCGGCCATGAAACGGCGCGCATGCCGGGCGAGATCGTCGCTGTCGGTCCAGATCTGGCGCCACACCGCGAGATCCGCGTTGAGCTTGGGGTCGCCGATGCCGGCGCTGAACGCCTCGAAGGTGATTCCGCCCCGATAGCCAATCCTGGCGAGCGCCGCGAACTGGGCGCCGAAATCGATCGTGCCCGTGCCCAGATAGCCGCGGTGGCTCTCGTTGACATGGAAGTAGCCGAGCCGCGCGCCGCAGCGCTCGATTGCCGCCGCCGGATCACCCTCCTCGATGTTCATGTGATAGCTGTCGAGGTGCACGACGATGTTGTCGGCGCCGATCTGGTCGATCAGCTCGAGGGCCTGACCGCCGGTGTTGATTTGGTTGCTCTCGTAGCGGTTAACCGGCTCGAGGCCGAGCGTGAGGCCAGACTCGGCCGCCCGCTTGGCGAGGCGGCCGAGCACCCGGATGCAGTTCCACCGGCCCGCCTCGCTCGGCGCCGCGGCGTATTTGCCGAGGGCGGAGTAGAGCACGCCGGTCAGCAGCCGCGCACCGAGATCGCGCGCGACGCTCAGCGCGAAGTTGAGCTTGGCCTCGCCGCGCGCGACGTTCTCCGGATCGCCGCTTGAGATGTCGCTTGAGAAATCGAGGCCGAGCGAAGCTACCGGCTGAATGCCGCTTCGTTCCAGCTGACGCCGGGTCCGTTGGATGTCGACCTTACTCGGGTCGAGCAGCGGGATCTCCAGGATCTGGAAGCCGAGCGCCGCCGCGGCGGTGATCGCACGTTCGCTCTCCGGTTCGCTCCAGCCACTGACGAAAACGAGGGCGTGGACGCCGAGCGGGTTCATGGATGCGCTCCGCTTGTTCGGGCGAAAAAACTAAGTCAGCTCGGTCGCCCTGTCACGCGCCGCCTGCGGCACAGTCGTTGCCTGCGCCGCGCGTTGCGCTAGCATGGGAAAGGACCCCTCGAGGCTCCCGCGGGCTACCTCCGGAGAGAAGCACCATGAGCGCCGCGAAGCCCCTGATCCTGTTCGATCCGCTGCCGCGCACCCTTGAGATGTGCTTCTCGCCGCCGGCGCAGGCCCGCCTGCACGAGCTCGGCCGCCTGATCGTCCACGAGCAAGGCCGCATGCCCGCCGATCTGGTCGAGCGGCATCTTGCGGAGGTCGAGGTCGTGATCGGCCAGACCGATCTGCCGGCCGAACGCCTCGCCCGCGCGCCGAAGCTCCGCGCGATCTTCAACATCGAGGGCAATTTCCTACCCAACATCGACTACCAGAGCTGCTTTCGGCGGAGCATCTGGGTTCTGAACGCGAGCCCGGTTTTCGCCCAGGCGGTGGCCGAGATGGCGCTCGGCATGATGGTCGATCTCGCCCGCGACATCTCGGCGGGGGATCGTGCCGTTCGCGAGGGCCGCGAGCTCTACGGCCTGGAGAGCAATGCCGAGGCGTTTCTGATCCAGGAGCAGCCGGTCGGCCTGATCGGCTTCGGCGACCTGGGCCGGGCTTTCCGCCGCCTCCTGGTGCCATTCGGCTGCCCGGTCAAGGTCTTTGACCCCTGGCTGCCGGATCTCCTGATCCGCGACCACGGCTGTGAGCCTGCGGGCCTCGACGAGCTGCTCGCGAGCTCCCGGATCATCGCCGTGTTTGCCGCCGTCACCGCCGAGAACTGGGCCATGCTCGGGCGGCGCGAGCTCGCGCTGATCAAGCCGGGCAGCCTGTTCCTGTTGATGAGCCGGGCGGCCGTGGTCGATTTCGAGGCCTTGGTCGAGGCGGTCGCCGAGGGCCGCTTCAAGGCCGCGATCGACGTCTTCCCCGAGGAACCCTGGGCGAAGGGCCATCGGGCCCGCCAGCTCGAGGGCATGCTGCTTTCGGCGCACCGTGCCGGCGCTCTTGACGAGGTGTTCAAGCGGATCGGCAATCTGGCGCTGGCCGATCTCGAGCTGGTGCTGCGCGGCCTGCCGCCGGTGATGTGCAAGCGCGCGGAGCCCGAGACGGTGGCGCGCCTGCGCTCGATGCCGGTAACGAAGTCATGAAGCGTGGGACGCTTCTGCGCTCGCGAAAATATTCCATAAAGGTCGGAAAAAATCCTTCCGTTTGTGCATGATCCGAGTAACCTCATGAGTTGACGGCAAGACTTATTCTGAGCTGCTGTGGATGATGTGTGTATTGTTTGTGCAGCAAAATGCATTTCGACGCGCTGATCCGCTCGGCTAAGCTCGTAGGACCGAGGATCAGAAGAGGTAAGGCGCAATGGCCCGGATCGCACCCGAACTGTTCGCCGACGATCCCGACCAAGCGTCGTCGGATACGCTGCATGCGACCGGTCTGCTGCCGGCCCAACATCTGCGGGGCATGATCGAGCGGAGCCGGGAGATCCAGTCGCTCGTGCCGATCGACCCGGCGCAGATCCAGCCGGCAAGCCTGGATCTGCGTCTCGGCCGGACCGCGTATCGCGTCCGCGCGAGCTTTCTGCCGGGGGAAGAGGCACCCGTGCAGGAGAAGATCGAGGCCTTGGCCATGCACCGCTTCGAACTCGGCGACCACGGGGCGGTGCTCGAGAAGGGCTGCGTCTACATTGTCGAGTTGATCGAGAGTCTGGCGCTGAAAAAGCGCACCTCGGCGATTGCCAATCCGAAAAGCTCGATCGGCCGGATCGACGTGTTCACCCGCCTGATCACCGATCATGGCGTCGAGTTCGACCGCGTGCGGGCCAACTACCAGGGCCCGCTCTACGCAGAGATCTCGCCGCGCACCTTCAGCATTCTGGTCCGCACGGGCGACCGGCTCAATCAGATTCGAATCAAGCGCGGCACGCCCTTGTCGAGCGACGACGCCATGCGTCGTCTGAACGAGCGGGACATGCTGGTCGACCCCGGCCTCGAGCGCGAGGAGATCAAGAAGGGGGTGCCGATCACGGTTGACCTCGCCGGCGCCACTGCGGGCGCGGTTGTCGGCTATCGGGCGAAAAAGCACGCCGGCCTGATCGATCTGCGCCGCATCCAACACTATGAGCCCGGCGATTTCTGGTATCCGTTGCATGCCAGCCGAGACCGTGCGCTGGTCCTGGATCCCGGCGAGTTCTACATTCTGGCGTCCAAGCAGGCGGTGCGCGTGCCGGCCGACCATGCCGCCGAGATGCTCGCCTACGACACCGCCATGGGCGAATTCCGTGTTCACTACGCGGGCTTCTTCGACCCCGGCTTCGGCCATCCCGACGCGGGAGGCGCCGGGGTCGACGGCGAGGGCACGCGCGCGGTGCTCGAAGTGCGCTCGCACGAGGTGCCGTTCGTGCTCGAAGACGGCCAGCGGGTCGGCCGGCTGATCTACGAGCGTCTGATCGCCCGGCCCGATCGTCTCTATGGCACGGACATCGGTTCCTCCTACCAGCGCCAGGGTCTGGCGCTCTCCAAGCATTTCAAGGCCTGAGCGCGGCAACCCCGGCGCGGGCTTGAAGGCGGGCCTGATCACCATAATTCGTTGTGAAACACCGGCTGCTGCACTCAGGGGAGAGTGTCGCTGCAAAACAAGGGAGAACGGTACAATGAAGCGGTCCCGACGTCTGCTATCCTGCCTCGGCATGATCGCCGGCGCTAACCTGGCCCTTGGCGCGGTCGCGCAGGCCGAGACGATCACGATCTGGTGGAATAAGGGCTACTTCCCGGCCGAGGACGAGGCTCTTCGCACCATGATCGGCGAATGGGAGAAACAGACCGGCAACAAGGTCAATCTCTCCTTCTACAGCGGGGCCGACATTCCGACGAAGATCATTTCGGCGATCACGTCCGGCAACGTCCCGGACGTCGCGTACGCCGACATCGACGATTTCGCCATCGCGCCACAGCAGGCATGGAAAGGCAATCTCGCCGACGTATCCGATGTCGTCGAGCCGTTGAAGGACAAGTACACTAAGACGGCATTGCTCTCGGCGCATCTATACAATAACGAGGAGAAGAAGCGTAGCTATTATGCAGTGCCCTTAAAGCAGCAGGCGCTCCACGATTTCTACTGGCGCCCGATGATCGAAGAAGCGGGGTACACAGACAAGGACATTCCGACGGCGTGGGATGACTATTGGAAGTTCTGGAAGGACGTGCAGGACAAGCTACGCGACAAGGGTCGCAGAGTCTATGCGCTTGGCTGGCCGATGTCGACCGTCGATACCGACAACTTCTACACATTCTACCAGTACATGGTGGCCTACGGCGGCCGCGTGGTCAAACCCGACGGTACCTTGAACCTGACCGACGAGACGCGTCAAGCGGCGATCAAGGCACTGACCTTCATGACCGACAATTTCACAGCTGGCTACGTGCCGCCGAGCGCGATCAACTGGGGTGACCCCGACAACAACGTCGCGTTCTTCTCCAAGCAGATCATCATGACCAACAACGCGAGCCTGTCGATTCCGGCTGCGAAATTCGACGACAAGCAGCTCTATGAGCACGACATCGTCACGCGCGAGATGCCGAACACCCCGGCCGGCGAGCCGATGACCAGCCTGGTGGCGGTCAAGGTGGCGATCGTCCCCAAGGCCGCGCAGCGCATCGACCTCGCCAAGGACTTCCTCAAGTTCTTCGTCGACCCCAAGAACCTGGACCAGTACCTGGTCGCGGCGCGCGGCCGCTGGATGCCGGTCATGCCGGAGATCATCAAGAACGATCCGTTCTGGACCGATCCCAAGGATCCACACATTCCCGTCGCCGTGAAGCAGGAGGTCGACGGGCCGACCGAGCCCTGGCCGATGGCCTACAATCCGGCGTATGCGCAGGTGAATGCCGAAGAGGTCTGGGGCACCGCCGAGGGTGAGGTGCTGGTCCACGGCAAGACCCCGGAGCAGGCCGTCGACGAAGCGTTCCAGCGGATCAAGGAGATCTTCGCACAGTACACGGTCGCCGATTAGCGAGGCTAAGATGGCCAGAGCACCGGCCAGGGGGGCGTTGCCCCCCGCCTCCTTGGAGCGGCTGCGCCAGCGCGCGGCCGGCCTGATGGGTGGCGGCGGCGAGCTGACTGCGGAGAGCCTGTGGGGGGCGCTGTTCGTCGTCCCCTACATCGCCGTCTTCCTGCTGTTCGTCGTCTACCCGGTGCTCTACGGCCTCTGGCTCGGCAGCAGCCCGGCGAGCTACGTGGCCCTGCTCGGCGATCCGCTCTACCTCCGCACCGTCTGGAACACCCTCCTGCTCCTGATCATCGGGGTCAACGTCAAGATGTTCCTGGCGCTCTTGCTGTCCGGGTTCTTCCATCAGGGCTATCGCTGGGTGAAGTGGCTGTTCTTGATCTTCATCCTGCCCTGGGCGGTGCCGGCGATCCCGACCTTCATCTCCGCTCACTGGATGCTGAACGGCCAATGGGGCCTGATCAACAACATCATCTGGGATCTGTTCCGCAAGGAGGGGCCGGGCTGGCTAACCACGCCGGGCCTCGCCATGACCTCGGTGATCGTGTTCTACATCTGGAAGTGGATGCCGTTCTGGACGGTGATCTTCCTCGCCGGCCGGACCGCGATCCCCGGCGATCTCTACGAAGCGGCTGCGATCGACGGCGCCACCGGCCTGCAACGCTTCCGCTACGTCACCTTCCCGATGATGCGCAACCTCTACATCATCTGCACGGTGCTCTCGACCATCTGGACGCTCGGTGACTACAACACGGTGCACTTCATCACCGGCGGCGGCCCGGTGCTCTCGACCCACGTGCTCGCCACCCTCGGTATCCGTGCCGCCTTTGAGCTCAGCGATCCGGCGCTCGGCGTCGCGACCGTGATCACCGCCCTGCCGGTGCTGGTGCCGCTGGTGATGTACCTCATGCACAAGCTGCACCGGGAGGCGGTCGAGCTATGAGCACCGCGGCCGCCACCCTCCCCGGCACCAGGTCCGGGCCCCGCCACACTCTGGCCCTGTTGCTTGGCCTGATCATCCTGCTCTGGACGCTTATGCCGATCTACAACATCGTCATCGTCTCGCTGCAGTCGAACGATGCGATCTTCAGCGGCAACATCTGGCCGAAGCAGCCGACGCTCAGCACCTACGCAACGGTTTTCAGGCAGGACTACTGGTACCTCGAGGACTTCTGGGTGCAGATGCTAAACAGCCTGCTGGTCGGAGTCGGCACAGCGCTGATCGTGGTCGGCATTGCCTCGCTCGCGAGCTTCGCGATCACCCGCCTCAAGGTCCGGTTCGGCGGGCTGCTGTCCAACGCGGCGCTGTTGACCTACGTCATCCCGATATCGTTCTTGGCCATTCCGTTTTATAAGATCATGGATGGCTACGGCCTCCTCGATAACTTGTGGTCGCTGATTCTGGTCGAGGTGACCTTCGCGACCCCCTATGCCATCTTCATCTTTCAGCAGTACAGCACGAGCATCCCGCGCTCGCTCGAGGAGAGCGCCAAGATCGACGGGGCGACCACGCCACAGATCTTCTTCCACATCTTCCTGCCACTGATGATGCCGGCGCTGGTCGCGGTCGGCACCTACGCTCTGCTGCTGGCCTGGAACGAGTATCTTTATGCCTTCCTGCTGCTGTCGACGCCGACCAAGGTCACGGTGCCGGTGGCGCTCGGCTTCTTCCTCAGCAGCGACGAATCGCCCTGGAACCTCCTGATGGCGGCCGCGATCGTCTATTCGATCCCGCCGCTCGTGATCTACTATGTGTTCCGCGGCCGCATGACCACCGGGCTGACCATCGGTAGCGTCAAAGGCTGATTCGTCAGCCGGCGGACTGCGGGCCTGGATCGGACAGCTCGAGCGATGTCGACGGCAACCGCAGAGGTGAGAGCCGCCGGGCGAAGCGTGATCCGCGAGCCGCCGGGGCGGCGCGGCCACTGGCTGCTCGGCCACAGCCGCGAGATCGAGCGGGATGCCCTCGGCACCTTCATGCGCGACTTTCGCGAGTTCGGCGACGTCGTCGCCTATCGCTTCGGGCCGATCCGCGCGTGCCTCCTGGCCCATCCCGAGCACGCCCAGCACGTCCTGCAGAAGAACCACCGCAATTACGACAAGAACGCGTTCAGCTATCACCGCCTGCGGGCGCTAATCGGCGACGGGCTGATCACGTCGGACGGCGCTCGCTGGCAGGCGCACCGCAGTCTCGCTCAGCCGGCCTTCCAGCGCCGCCAGCTCGAGAGCGTGGCCGAGGCGAGCCTTAGCGCCGCGGACCGGATCGGCGAATCCTGGCGCACGCGGGCGGCCGACGGCGGCCGCACGGACCTCCATCGCGACATGATGAGCGTTGCGCTCGAGGTCGCGGCGGCGGTCCTCTTCGGCGCCGAGATCCGCACCGAGGCCGAAGCGGTCGGCGAGGCCCTCGACGTCGCGCTTTCGGAAACGGTGCGGCGCATCTACGCCCTGGTGCCGTTCCCGATGTTGGTGCCGACTCCGGCCAATCTCCGCCTGCGGCGCGCGCTTGCCCGCCTGCATGTCCTGGTCGAGAGGATGATCGAGCGGCGACGGCGGGGCGGGCAGGCGGCTGGCAACCTCCTCGATGGCCTGCTCCAGGGCCTCGATGGCCGGGCCTTGCGTGACGAGGTGGTCACCTTTCTGCTCGCCGGCCACGAGACCACGGCCAACGCCCTGGTCTGGACGTTCTGGCTGCTCGGCCAGCATCCGCACGTCGTGGCGCGCCTGCGCATCGAGATCGAGGCCGCGCTCGGCGAGCGGCGACCGACCCTGGGTGATCTGCCGCGCCTCGGCTACGTCCGCATGGTCCTGGAAGAGGCGATGCGCCTCTACCCGCCGGTCTGGGTGGTCGACCGCAACACGGTCGCCGAAGACGTCATCGGCGGTTATCGGATCCGCAAGGGCACACTGGTCATGCTCTCGCAGTACGTGACCCATCGTCACCCGGCGTTCTGGCCGGACCCGGAGCGGTTCGATCCGGAACGCTTCGGGCCGGAAGCGGCGAAGACGCGGCCGCGCTACGCCTACTTTCCCTTCATCGGTGGGCCGCGTATGTGCATCGGCGCCCAGTTCGCCATGATCGAGGCGATGCTGATTCTAGCCTGTCTCGCCCGGCGCTTCGCGCTGAGCCCGATCGCCGGCGAGCGGGTGGAGGCCAACCCAAGCGTGACGCTGCGGCCGCGCCACGGCGCCTCGATGCGGGTGACGGCGCTGCAAAGCGGTTAGCGTCGGCTGGTTCGACCCCGCGGGAACGAAAGCAGGGCTCGGCTATGTGTGGTGGCTGAAGTGGGCGCGCCGCGCGCCGCCCGTCAAGGTGGCAAAATCGGCGCCGCTGACCCGGACCAGTCGCCGGTGGTCGCCCGCCTCGAGATAGACTTCGGGCTCCTGGGTCAGGCT
>JBKPDM010000331.1:0-4338 GCA_046727895.1 Pseudomonadota bacterium
CCTCAACATCGTGCGAGGTCACATAATTGACCGCCTGCGTCCCATCGCAGAACCCAAGCAGACGGCAGTCAATCAGTTTGCGCACCGTCCACTCGAAACTCGGCTCTTTTTGGTCATTCTGTCCCATGATCGCATAGCGAATCATCCGCTTGAATTCTTCGTTCCAGAGCCCGTCGAGGCGGTTCTGGCGCAGAAGATCAATCGGCACCGCCAGATCTTCGCCAACCACGAGAAATCGTTCATCGGCGCTCTGTGCCGGAAGGCCTTGCGCCGCCCACCGCGAGCGCCACACGTTGCGGGCAAGTTCCGTGCACTCTTGCACGAAGTCCCAGTTCATGATGTTGGGCACGCTGTCCATGCGAATGCCGTCGATCCGAAAGTCGAGCATCCAACGCGCGAGGTAGGTCAGCATCAGGCGGCGCGCCGGCACGAGGCGCGTGGTTCCTCCGGCGATCGGGTCGTAGGAGTCTGTCCAGAAGTTATACTTGAAGAGGTCACCGCCAAAGTCGTCACGTGCGTTCTCTTCCGGGTCGGCCGTACCACGGTGGACGTGGAAATCGAGGAAGTTGATGTACCGGTAAGAATATCGTGTCGCGAAGGCCATGACGACGTCGGCAAAGAACCGAAGGCCATGCCGATGGCAAGCGGTCAAGAGAGCCGCAAGGTCGGCGGACGCCGTCGGTGAGGCATGCCCTTTCGGAAAACCCAAATCGAAATCGGCGGCGAAATAATTTGCTGGTCGCGTAGCCCCATTCGCGGTCGACAAAGCTGTCGGCCGGAGGCAAGAGCTCGAGCGCATTGACGCCGAGGTCCTCGAGGTGTGCCTCGCCAGGCGCCAGGGCAGCCACGCCGGCAAAATTGCTCGGTGCCGCGGTCCGCTCGACGAGGGCGCGGACATCACGGAACGTCCCGCCGCCGATGCTGAGAGTGCCCTCCGTCTCGATCCGGCTCCACCGCGTTGGCAGCTCGTAGATGACGAGATGGTTGTTGGCAGGGAGGCCGTCGATGCTCGGGTCGTTTCCCCAGTCCGGTTGGTCGCCGCCCGGGTCGCAGGGCACCAGCTCGTTGTCCAGCCATTTTACCACGGCGGCCGGACCTCGGTCGTCGTCGCCGAACGGGGGCGGCACCGCCGGTGCGCGCAGCCGCCAATCAACCGTCCAGGCGCTCGGGTCTGTGCAAGGAATGCGCACCGGCGCCGGCGTCTTCGGGTTCGAGTTGGTGACCTCGAACCAATAGTGATAGACGCGATTGTTCGCCAACCCGCAGGCGGTCGCCGCCACTTCCGATACATCGGCCGACACCGGTGAGGGCGCCAGATCGAGCCTGTTCAGCTGCTGAAAGCTCGGTGGGTTTCCTGCCAAGAACGTACCGATGATAAGGGCGGGCGGCGGGTCCGTGCTCGCCGGGCGCCAGAGTACGAAATGGGTTCGCTTCCTCTGCAGAAGATCGAAAGGCATCGGGCTCCCTCCAGATGGCTTCACCCCGTATTACGCGGATGGCGAAACGCGGCCGAACGTTCAGTCATTCCGGTAGCCCGGCCTTGCGCAGACCCTCCGCCCAGCGCGCGAAATCTTCGGGTCGGCGGAGCTGGGTCACGTCCTCGAGATTGGAGATGCGCAGATCGGGCATGATCTGGCGCAGGCGTGCCATGGCTCTCCTCGCTGCCGCGTGATTTCCCGCGAGCGCAGCGGCTGCCGCCGCCACGGAGGTCGCGGGAAGATGGTCTGGCACCTGACGGATGACCATTTCCGCCGAGGAGGTGGCCTCGGCATACTGGCCCAGGAAGAAATGAGCCCATGCCATGACGCTCTGCATGGCGAAAAGCTGAGTGTCATGGGGGCTGAGCCGCATGGCGCGGGCGGCGTCCTCGATCGCGGCCGCCGGCTCGCCAAGCCAGATCTTCGTCAAGCCGCTGAAGAGCCATGCCCATGCCAGGTTCGGATTGAGCACGAGGGCCCTGTCGATATAAGCGGCGCCGCCCTCGAGGTCGCCAACGACGAACGCCAGGGCAATCCCGGCCGAACAGAGAGCTTCGGCGTCATCTCTGCCCAATTCTGCGGCTCGCCGCCCCCGCCTTGCAGTCTCGGCGATCTCGTGCGCGCGGTCGGTCACCCAGCCATTTAATTTGCGCTGGGCATAGCATCGCGCCGCCATGGCGTAGGCCGCAGCGAAATTGGGGTCGAGTTCGACAGCCTTGGAGAACAACGTCAAAGCCTCGTTGTTGGCGCCCCTCGTCCACTGATGAAAGGCTGCCGTGCCGCGCAGGAAAAAGTCGTACGCGTCGAGGCTTTCGGTCGGCTTGCGCCTGGCCCGCTCGATTTCGGCCTGCTCCAGCTTGGGCGCGATGGCGCCGACGACGCTTGCCGTCACCTGATCCTGCAGATCGAAGATGTCCTCGAGCCCGCGCTCGAAACGCTCCGCCCATAGATGCGCGCCGGTGCCCGCATCGATGAGCTGACCCGTGATGCGCACGCGGTTGCCGGCCTTGCGCACGCTGCCTTCGAGCAAGTAGCGCACGCCGAGCTCGCGCCCGACCTGTTTCGCGTCCACGCTCCTGCCTTTGTATGCAAAGCTCGAATTGCGCGCGATCACGAACAACCAGCGCACGCGCGACAGTGCGGTGATGATCTCTTCCACCATGCCGTCGGCGAAATATTCCTGCTCGGGGTCGCCGCTCATGTTCTCGAAGGGCAGGACGGCGATCGACGGCTTGTCGGGAAGCGCCAATACCGGCCGGGCGATCGCCGCTTCGCCGTCCGGCCGCAGACGGTAGATCCGCACCGGCTCGGCAATGTTCTTGAGTTGCCGCTCACCGAGATCATCGAATCCGAGCTTCACCCTGCCCCGGACATGGTTGAACACGGTCCCAGAGACAACGATGCGTCCAGGATCGGCCAGCGCCTCGAGCCGGGCAGCGATGTTGACGCCATCGCCATAGAGATCGCCGCCTTCGACCACGACGTCACCCACGTTGATGCCAACGCGCAAGACGATGCGGCGCTCGTCGGCGACTCCGTCATTCGCCGCCGCCATCTTCTTCTGCAGCTCTATGGCGCAGGCGACCGCATTCACGGCACTGGCGAACTCGACCAGTACGCCGTCGCCCATCACCTTGATGATGCGGCCCCGATGCTCGGCGACCAGCGGCTGGAGGATGTTCGCCCGCCGCTCCTTGAGCGCCGCGAGCGTGCCGGCCTCGTCCTGCTCCATGAGGCGGCTGTAGCCGACGACATCGGCGGCCAAGATCGCGGCGAGGCGACGTTCCATTGCAGGTTGCCTTGGCAACGACGACGCTACGGTCGCCAAATTCTAGGCTCGAAACGATGCCAGGGCGAGTCCGCTCCGGTCACAAGCGGGTCCGCCCTGGCGTGGGCCTCGTCTTCCTAGCGGCCGTGGTGTTCCACCTGACGATGGCCAGCCGCAGCGCCTCGCCCGGCTGCGCCAGATGCTCCGCTCCACCGGCCGCCTCGCGCGCCAGCCGGTGCCGGCGGCGCGCGAGCGGCGTTAGCTGCGGTTCACCCCGAAATGTTCCGCCCATCCCAGACCCCCGCCCCTCACTCATCAGGGGCCGGATTCGGATCGGGCGACTGTCCTGCAACAGGCGGGGGCGGAGGCCGGCGAGCGGCTCGAACTTTAGGAGACGGTTCCGGCTCCTGCTGATCGTGATGGCCGCCGGTCTTCATCGGCGGCACCTCGATCTTCGACGGCAAAGCGAGGATCGTCGATAGCTGTCTCGGCGCCTGGTTCATCGGCATGATCGAAGCCGGATGGCCGCGGCCGGTTGCATATTTTCCTACAATTTGGTATGAGCAACCGGCCGAGCGCCGACCTCGGCCCTCCATAGCGGCGTCGACGCGGCGTGGGGCCCCTGTCGCCGGAAGGACTGCGGACCATGGCCGTCAATCCCGCGCCGAGCGCGCGAACGCGCCACTCCTACGACTCTGATGGGCACCCGCTCGCCGTCTCACCCCAGCGTGGTCACGCCGGCCGCAACTACCAAACGAACCCAAAAGCCGCGGAATCCCTCAGCTTTTGGGCATTGTCGCGCCGTTCGGCTCACCCCGGAGGCGTCACCCACAGGCCCCGGGTCTGGTGGCACTCGATCAGGCGGGCGACGAGGCCCCGAGGCTTTGGCCTGCTCGACGAAATCGCGGAGAAAACCGGCGCCGGCCTCGTTGGCCTTGGCGGTGCCGACCGCCTGCTCTCATGTTCGCGGTCAAGCCATTGGGCAGCAGAATGGTCTCCAGCAAGCGCCGAAGTCGGTTGGTGAATGGCGAAGCGCCTGGCGGGCGGCGGGCTTTCGAGACGACGGTTGAGCAAGCTCTCATGCGCGGATTG
>JBKPDM010000332.1:0-13896 GCA_046727895.1 Pseudomonadota bacterium
TGCCCAGATGATTTCGGGCGATGCTCTGGTGACCGACGAGTACTGGGCCATCACCGGTGATACCGGTCAGGGCACGCTCATGACCTTCAGCCCCGATCCGCGCAAGAACGCGGTCGCGCAACCGGTCGTTGCGGAGTTCAAGGCCCAGGGCTTCGACCCCGAGGGCTACACGCTTTACACCTACGCCGCGATCCAGGCTTGGGCCGAGGCGGTCGCGAAGGCCGGATCGACCGACCTCATGGCGGTCGAGAACGCGCTCCGCAGCAACCAGTTCGAGACCGTGCTTGGCCCGATTGGCTTCGACGAGAAGGGCGACGTCAAGGGCGCGGCTTACGTGATGTACGAGTGGAAAGACGGCAAGTACGCCGAGGTGAGCGGCTGAGCCGCTTCGGCCGATCGCTGCGCTTCCGGAACCGGGCCGCAAGGCCCGGTTCCTTTTTCTGGGCGATCGCGGGCCGGGCCGCCCACCAGACCGGGAGCCGTGCGGCGCGCCCCGTTGGCCGCGGCCGATTGAGCATGCGCAATCGCGCTCGCCCGCCCGGAACAGCTGCCAGTCCCGGCTCGGCTTGCCCTGGAGACGGTCTTGCGTCCAGGCGTATTGCGGATGCTCCTTCAGGAACGCGGCCGCGTCGAAGCGCTGCCGGCAGGGGTGGCCGTAAATCCCCCAGAACCGCATCTCGCCGGCCAGGGTCGCATCGGTGACCTTGCCGTCGTTGGTCCCGTACGGGTAGAACGGACCGTACTGCAGCGGCGCGAACTCGCCCGGGTCCCGGTCGAAATGCGCGCAGATCGTGCGCGTTCCCGGATTCTCGTAGTGCTTGTACTCATCGAAGTGATCGGCCAGGATTGCCTTGCCCTTCTCGACGTCGAGACCCGGCGTCTCGGTGAGAAAGCGCTGCCAACGAACGCGACGACCGGCGTTTCTTCAGGAGATTGGAGTAACCGACGCCGTCGCATTCCTTGTAGCGGATGCGCTTGTCTTCGACCACGTTGCAACCCCAGTACGAGCCGCGCTTAGTTCGCTGTAGCCCGTAGTATTTCAGGCCGATCTCGAACTTGGCGATCTCGCCGGTCTTCAGATCGCCGAGCATCCAGCTGTTGGCGTAGCCGCCGTTGTTGTCGCGCCACATGATCTCGATGAAAGAATCGAGTGAGTCCGCGTATTGCATCGCCTGGCGGATGCGAACCAACTCCGGGGTCTTTTTTTGGTCGTACTCGGTGAAGCCGGCAATCGTGGTCTCGGCGCCGATAATGCCGCTGCCGCAGAGGAAGAAGTCGGTACCGCTGTGGATGTAGCCGGGTCGGGTCTGCATCAGGATGCGGGCGCCCCGATCCGGCACGAGGTCGAGCACGACGTTCGAGGAGTTGGCGTCGATGTAGGTATCCCAGGTATTGTGCGCGAGCACGATGCCGCCATCAGCGGTAACGCCGTCGCCGGTCGCGATGAACGAGTTGCAGTGCTCGCCGGAGCGCAGCTCGCCGAGCGGCTTGCCCTTGACGATCGGCCACCAGTTGCCGGTGCTCCAGTCGTTCTGGAAGTTGTTGTCGCGAATGCCGGCGTCGATCTCTTGGGCGAGCAGAAAGCCGTGCGCGAAGCCGCGAGCGAAGGCCTCGCCCTCGACGTGGACGAAGATCCAGCCGTCGCGCTGGAACCGCCACGCCCGCTCCAGCCAGCTCCTCTCCTCACCCCGCAATTCACTCATGACGCGTGCCTCGCTTTATCGTTTGAGACGTCAAGTTATGGTCTCCCGGGTACCCCGGCAACGGCCGCAGTCAGCGAGGTGACGCCGGAGGCCGCGCCGACTGCGCTGGTGTCGTGCCCGCGGCGCGATCCGCGATGAACTTGCGTAGGTGGCTCATCCTAAGGTCTCTTGCTTCTTGCTTGCGGTTGATCAGGCTGGGATCCGTCATAGGGGACCGTCAACATGGCACGCCGGGCACGAAGACCATCGGCCAAGGCCGTGGCGGCGACCGCAGCCCGGCCTGCGCCAAGCGGCCGTGGCGGCGGCGCGCGAGCGCCCGGCCTACGCGCCCGGCTGCGTGAACTCTACTATGGCCGGAGCCGCTTGGCCGTGCGCTTCCGCTATGGCCTGCTCGCGTTCGACCTGGTCGTCATCACCTTCGTCATCGTCTCGTCGTTCTCCTACGACCACCCGGTGACCGAGGCCCTCGACCTCGTCTTTGGAGCATTGATCCTGCTCGAGTTCTGCGCCCGCATCTGGACGAGCCGCGCGCCGCTGAACGAGCTGATCCATCCTCTCGGCCTCGTCGACATCATCGTCATCGTCTCGTTCCTGGCACCGCTTGCCGGTGAGAACTTCGCTTTTCTGCGCATCGTGCGCGCGCTGCGGCTGTTCCGCTCTTACCAGCTGGTCAGCCGGCTACGGCGCGATTTCCCGTTCTTCAAGCGCAACGAGGACGCCATCTTCAGCGTCGTTCACCTCTGCGTGTTTCTGCTGATCGCAACCGCCCTGGTGTTCGCGACCCAGCAGGGGCGCAATCCCGAGATCAGCAACTATGCCGATGCGCTCTACTTTACCGTCACGGCCCTGACCACGACCGGATTTGGCGACATCACGCTGCAAGGCACGAGCGGCCGGCTGCTGTCGGTGCTGATCATGATCTTCGGCGTGTCGCTGTTCATCCGCCTGATCCAGACCGTGTTCCGTCCCTCGAAGCTGCATTACCAGTGCCCGCACTGCGGGCTCAGCCGGCACGACGCCGATGCGGTCCACTGCAAGCACTGCGGTGGTGTGATCAATCTCCCGAGCGAGGGCTTGACCTAGAACCTGCGTCCCGCGCGCGGCGGTTCTAGGGCTCGGCGCCATCCGCTGCTAGTCTCCCGAGCGCTGCCGAACCATCGACGGCTGGAGATGCGGTGAGAGCCAGAACCGAGCGGCGAGAAGGGGCCGGCGGGCCGGCGGGCGCGGGGACGCCGATGGTCGCCCAGTACCGGGCGCTCAAGGCCGAGCACCCCGAATGCCTCCTGTTCTTTCGGCTTGGCGATTTCTACGAACTGTTCTTCGAGGATGCCGTGGCTGCGGCGCCGGCACTCGACATCGCGCTGACCAAGCGCGGTCGCCAGGGCGATCAGGACATCCCGATGTGCGGCGTGCCGGTCCATGCCGCCGAGAGCTATCTGGAGCGCCTGATCAAGAAGGGCTTCAAGGTCGCGATCTGCGAGCAGACCGAGGACCCGGCGCTGGCCCGCAAGCGTGGCGCCAAGTCGATCGTTCGGCGCGACGTCATCCGGGTGGTCACGCCGGGCACGCTGACCGAGGACAGCCTGCTCGAGGCGAGCCGGCATAACTTTCTGGCCGCGCTCGGGCGCAGTCAGCAGGCCCTGGCGCTCGCCTGGCTCGACATCTCGACCGGTGAGTTCCTGACCGGCCCGGTCGCCGATGGCACGCTCGCGGCGGAGCTCGCGCGGATCGAACCGGGCGAGCTGCTCCTGCCGGAGGGGTTGGTCGAGGCCGAGCCGCTCTGCGCGCTGTGGCGCGACTTCCAGGATCGCCTGACGCCCTTGCCGGATCGGGAGTTCGATTCGCTGGCCGGCGAGCGCCGCCTCAAGGCGAGCTTCGGCGTCGCCTCGCTGGACGGCTTCGGGGCCTTCTCGCGCGCCGAGCTCGGCGCGAGCGGCGCCCTGATCGGCTATGTCGAGCTGACCCAGAAGGGGCGCCTGCCGCACCTCGCGCCGCCCCGGCGCGTGGCGCCCGGCACGCATCTCCTGATCGATGCCGCGACCAGGCGCAATCTGGAGCTGCTCGCCAGCCTCTCGGGCGAGCGCCAGGGCAGCCTGCTGGCGGCGGTCGACCGCACCGTGACCGGGGCGGGCGGAAGGCTGCTGGCGGCCCGGCTCGCAGCGCCGCTCGCGCGCGCCGAGCCGATTCGCCGCCGGCTGGATGCCGTAGAGGCGCTTGTCGACGATGGCGGTCTGCGCGCAGATCTGCGCGCCCTGCTCAAGGGCTGTCCCGATCTCGAGCGCGCGCTCTCGCGCCTCTCGCTCGGTCGCGGCGGCCCGCGCGATCTGGTGGCGATCCGCGCCGGGCTGGCCTCGGCCGGCGCGATCAGGCGGCGCCTTGCGAACAGCGGCTCCCCGCTCGATCGCAGCGCTCAGGCGGTCGCCGATCATGGCCAGCTCCTGGCCACGCTCGGGGCGGCGTTGATCGAGGATCCCCCATTCCTCGCCCGCGACGGCGGCTTCATCGCTGCCGGCTGGCAGGCCGAGCTCGACCGGCTGCGCGGCCTGCGCGATCGGGCCCGGCGGCACATCGCCGAGCTGGAGGCGCGCACCCAGCGCGAGACCGGCATCGGCTCGCTCAAGATCCGACACAACAATCTGCTCGGCTACTACATCGAGGTGACCGCGACCCATCGGGCCAAGGTGCCGGCGACCTTCGTCCAGCGCCAGAGCATGGCCGGCGCTACCCGCTACAGCACGGCGGAGCTCGCCGGCCTCGAGAGCCAGATCGCCAGCGCCGCCGACCGGGCGCTCACGCTCGAGAGGGAGCTGTTTGACGAGCTCTGCCAAGCCGTCCTGGCGGACGCCGACCGGGTCGCCGGGAGCGCGCAGACGATCGCCCGCCTCGACGTCGCCGCGGGCCTCGCCGAGGTCGCCGTCGAGCAGCGCTACTGCCGCCCCGAGATCGAGAACGGCGACGCGTTCTCGATCCGGACCGGGCGCCATCCGGTGGTCGAGCAGGCGCTGGCGCGCGAGGCGAAGCCCTTCATCGCCAACGATGCCGAGCTCTCAGGCGGCGAGCGCCTCTGGCTGCTGACCGGCCCGAACATGGCCGGCAAGAGCACGTTTCTGCGCCAGAACGCGCTGATCGCCGTGCTCGCCCAGGCGGGCAGCTTCGTGTCCGCCGAGAGCGCCCGGATCGGCATCGTCGATCGCCTGTTCTCGCGGGTCGGCGCCGCCGACGATCTGGCGCGCGGCCGCTCGACCTTCATGGTCGAGATGGTCGAGACCGCGGCGATCGTCACTCAGGCGACCGAGAAGAGCCTGGTGATCCTGGACGAGATAGGCCGTGGCACGGCGACCTTCGATGGCCTTTCGATCGCCTGGGCGGTGGTCGAGCACCTGCACGAGGTCAACCGCTGCCGCGGCCTGTTTGCGACCCACTATCACGAGTTGACCGCGCTCGCCGCCAAGCTCGAGCGTCTGGTCTGCCGGACCATGCGGGTCAAGGAGTGGCAGGGCGAGGTGGTCTTCCTCCACGAGGTCGCGGACGGCGCCGCCGATCGCTCCTATGGCATCCACGTCGCCAAGCTCGCCGGCCTGCCGGCGCCGGTGCTGACGCGCGCCGAGCAGGTCCTCCATCACCTCGAGCAGGGCGAGGCCAAAGCAGGGCCCGCGCGCCTCGCCGAGGACCTGCCCCTGTTCGCCGCCGCTGCGGCGCGGCCGAAGGCGCCCTCGCCGACCTCGACACCGCCCGAGCCATCCCCGCTCGAGGCCGCGCTGCGCGATCTCAACCCCGACGCGCTCACGCCGCGCGAAGCGCTCGAGCTGATCTATCGCCTGAAAGCGACCCTCGCGGAGGAAGCGTGATCACAACGCCGGTGAATGAGATGTCTGCTCCGGCGACTACGGATCAGCGCCGCCTGCACCTGGGCCGGCTCGCGCGCCTGCGCGAGCAGCTGAAGCGGCGTGATCTCGCCGGCTGCGTGCTGGTCGATCCGGTCAACATCCGCTATGCCACGGGCGCGCGCAACATGCAGGTGTTCCACGCACGCAATCCGGCGCGCTACCTGTTCATCGCGACCGAGGGTCCGGTGATCCTGTTCGAGTTCCCGGGCTGCCATCACCTCGCCCTGGGGCTCGAGACCATCGACGAGATCCGGCCGGCGACGACCGTGTCGTTCGCCGCCGCGGGCCCGCGGGTCGAGGAGAAGGCGAGGCTCTGGGCGGCCGAGATCGCCGATCTGGCCCGTCGGCACGCCGGCGGCAGCCAGCGCCTCGCGATCGAGCGGGTCAACCATGCCGCCGCGGCGGCGCTGGCGGCACAGGGCTTTGAGCTGTCGGATGCCCAGGAGCCGATCGAGCGCGCCCGCGCAATCAAGCTGCCCGAGGAGGTCACCTGCATCCGGGCCTCGTTCGCCGCCGTCGAGCGAGGCGTGGCCGAGATGCGGGACGCGCTGCGGCCCGGGATGAGCGAGAACCAGCTCTGGGCGCTGCTGCACCGAAGTGTGATCGAGCATGACGGCGACTACATCGAGACCCGCCTGCTCAGCTCCGGCCCGCGCACCAATCCCTGGTTCCAGGAGACCGGCCCCCGGCAGATCCGAAACGGCGATCTGGTCGCGCTCGATACCGACGTGGTCGGCCGCTTCGGCTATTACGCCGATTTCTCGCGCACCTTCTTTTGCGGGCGCGGCCGGCCCACGGGCGAGCAGCGCAAGCTCTATCGTCTCGCCTACGAGCAGGTGCAGACCAACCTCGCGCTGATCCGCCCGGACATGACCTGTCGCGAGCTGTCCGAGCCGGCTTGGCCGATCCCGGAGGCCTATGTCGGGAACCGCTATTTCGTCCTCGCCCACGGCGTCGGCATGACCGGGGAATACCCGTACATCCTGCACGCTCAGGACTTCGCCGGCGGCTACGACGGCCTGATCGAGCCGGGCATGACGCTCTGCGTCGAGAGCTACATCGGCGCCGAGAACGGCGCCGAAGGCGTCAAGCCGATCTTCGACAGCGAACGGCGGAGAACGGGTGATTTTGGGTAAACGGGGCAGAATTCCGGGCAGCGATTGAATTTTTGGGGTTGCCATCCCGTTCTGGTTGTGATGCAAAGTGATGCATGTTGCTGCCAGAAGACGTGGACGTCACGGTCGCCTTGCCCGAGGAGCTGCGGCGGCTGGTGGTCGAGCTGCTTGCCGAGATGGCCAGGCTACGCGACGAGAACGCGGCGCTGCGCGCGGAGATCGCCCGTCTCAAGGGGCTGAAGGGACGGCCCAAGATCAAGCCCTCTGGAATGGAGCGGGCGGCGCCAGAGCGGACGCCGCGCACCAGGAATAAGCGTTCAAAGCGCGGCCCGCCCGCCAAGCGCGTGGTGCACGAAGTGCAGGTGCTGGCGATTAGCGTACCGCCCGGCTCGCGGTTCAAAGGCTACGAGGACATCGTGGTCCAGGACCTGCGGCTGGCGATCCGGTCCGCGCCGACCACCGAGGTCGGCGCTGGGACCCAGGATCGCGGGTCATCCGCTACCGCCGCCAGCGTTGGCTAACGCCGGATGGCAGGACCTTGGTGGCGCCGTTGCCGGCGGGTGTCGAAGGCCACTTTGGGCCGGAGCTGAAGCGGTTCGTGCTCCTGCAGCATCACCAGGGCCAAGTCACGGCCGAGCGGATCACGGCGTTCCTTGCCAGCCTGGGCGTGGCGATCTCCAAGCGCCAGGTGGTGCGCCTCCTGACCGCCAAGAGCGCCGCCCTGATCGCCGAAGCCAAGGCGGTGCTGCGCGCCGGCCTGGCGAGCGCGCACTGGATCACCGTCGATGACACCGGGACCCGCCATCGCGCGAAGAACGGCGTGACGACCCAGATCGGGGACGGTCGCTTTGCCTTCTTCGCCACCAGCTTCTCCAAGAGCCGGCGGAACTTTCTGGAGATCCTGCGCGCCGGCCATGAGGACTATGTCCTGAACACTGCGGCGTTCGCCTCCATGCAGGAACGCGGCTATGATCCGAGGACCGATCCGATCAGCTATGATCTGGAGAAGGCCAAGTCGCTGCTTGCCAAGAGCTCGGTGCCGAACGGCTTCGAATTCTCGGCGCACGTGCCGAGCGGCAACTCCGCGCGCATCGCGATCGCGCAGATCTGGGCGGACTCGCTAGCTCAGATCGGCATCAAGATGAACATCGAGCAGCTCGAGGAGACCACGGCGCAGGAGCTGTATAACACCGAGCGGTTCACGGTGCGGATCTCGGCCTGGAACAACGATACGCCCGACCCCGACGAGCTGATGGGCGTGGCGCTCGACTACCAGCCGCAGAACGGTCTGCACAGCAGCTATCGCAGCGACGAGGCGCGCAACCTCGTGCTCGAGGCGCGCCGGACCCTCGATCTGGAGAAACGCCAGGAGCTGTATTCAAATCTTCAGCGTATCGTCAACCGGGATTGCCCCTTCCTCTACGCCGTCGAAGAGGATCGGCTGTACGGGAGCACCAGCGCCGTTCAGGGCTTCGCGCCCAACTCGCAGGGCAAGTACAGCTTCGAGAACGTCTGGCTGAAGCGATAGCCGCGTGGCACCACGGGCGGCGGGCTGTTGGGCCCGCGCCCGTGCCGCGACCGCGTCAATCCACCGTAATGATGCGAACGGCTCGGAAGGAAGAGGTCATGGCAGTTGCGCATCCGCGCGCCTGGGTCAAGAACGTCGAGCGACTGTACCGTGCTCTCGACGCGGACGGCGTCTCGGCGCTCTACACCGACGACGCGACGACCCACTTCGGCGGCCGCGTGCTCAGCCCCAAGGAGGTCCACGAACACCCGCGCGAGTGGTTCGATTCTCTCGAGGAATACGAGATCACGCGCACTTTCCCGGCCGCGACTGGTGACATCATCGTGAGCGAGACAACAGCGAGCTACATCAAGAAGGAAGACGGCAGGCGCTACCGAGAGTTCGGCATCGACGTTTATTGGGGTCAACGATGCCGGCAAGATCTATCACAAGCATACCTCCGAGGTGGTCGAGCCGTACGATCTCTATCCGTTGCCGCCGCAGTGGCCCTGATGGCGGGGCGGGTCGAGGGCAAGGTCGCGGTGGTCACGGGCGCGGCTCGAGGCATCGGGCGCGCCACCGCGTTGCGTCTGGCCAAGGAAGGCGCCGACGTGATTGCGGTCGATGTCGGCGGCCCGGTCGCAACCGTCCCCTATGCGCTGGCCACGCCCGCACAGTTGGAGCACGTCCTTGCCGAGATCGAGGGTCTCGGGCGGCGCGCCGTTGCCTGTACGGCCGACATGAGCGACGGCCCGGCGCTGCGGGAGGCAATCGACCGCGCGGCGGCGGCCCTCGGCGCCCCCGATCTGTTGGTACGCCGTGCTCGATCCGCGGATCTCGCTCGAGCGATGATGCGCTCGCTCAGCATCCGGACTGGGGTGTTGGAGGGACGAGAGCCCGGTCTTGTGCTGCGTCTGTTCGGCCGAAGCTGGACCCAGCGGATCGGTGTCCTTGGCTTTCTCGCGTTCGTTCTCGCGGCGATCTTCGCGCCACTGCTCACGCCCTACGATCCGATCAAGCTAAACGCCAGCGGGCCTCCAGCCGCCGAGCCTCGCGCATCTTTTCGGCACCGACCAACTCGGGCGGGACGTGCTCACCCGGGTGATCTACGCCGCCCGCATCGACCTGCAGATCGGTCTGATCGGGGTCACGATTCCCCTGATCATCGGCACCTTCCTCGGCCTGATCGCGGGTTACGTCGGCGGCTGGACTGACACCCTGGTCAGCCGGGTGATCGACGTCGTCATTGCCTTTCCTTTCCTCGTGCTCGTGATCGCGATCGTCGCAATGCTCGGGCCCGGTCTGATCAACCTCTACTTCGCGGTCTCGCTGGTGAGCTGGGTGCTGTATGGGCGAATCGTGCGCGGCGAGACCCTGGCGCTCAAACGGCGGGAATACGTCATGGCGGCGCAGGGACTGGGCTTTGGCAACGGCCGCGTCATGTTCCGCCACATCCTGCCGAACGCGTTGGCGCCCGCTCTGGTGTTCGGCATGAGCGACTTTGTCCTCGACGTGCAGCTCGGCGCGACCTTGAGCTTCTTCGGGCTTGGCGTGCAGGCCCCGACGCCGGAGTGGGGCCTGATGATCGCCGAGAGCCGGAACTTCATCCTGACCGCGCCGTGGGTCGTGATCTTCCCGGGCCTCGCTATCATCGCGCTCAGCTTCTTCGTCTCGCTGATCGGCGATGCCATGGCGGACGCGGTACGCGCCATTGATCGTGGCTGACAACCGGCTCGTGGTCGATCGGCTTCGGCTGCGGCTCGGGCCGCAGCAGCTCAGGGTCCCGCGCGACATCTCGTTCGAGATCGGACCGGGCGAGGCGTTCGGCCTGGTCGGCGAAAGCGGGTCGGGCAAGAGCATGACCTGTCGCTCGATCCTCCGCCTGTTGCCCGCTGGCGCGTCGATCGATGGCCAGATCAGCTTCAGCGGCATTTCTCTGCTCGATCTGTCTGAGCCGGCGATGCGCCGGGTGCGCGGCTCCCGTATCGCCATGATCTTTCAAGATCCGGCGTCGGCGCTCAATCCCGTGGTTCGGGTCGGCGATGCGATAGCCCAGGTGATCCGCTCGCATGACCGCGTCGATCCGGCTGACCGCGAAGCGCCGCTCGATCGAGATGATGGACCGGGTCGGCATTCGGGATGCCGCCCGTCGGGCCAACGCTTACCCCCACGAGTTCTCGGGCGGCATGCGACAGCGGATCATGATCGCCATGGCGCTCGCCACTCGCCCGGGCCTCCTGCTCGCTGACGAGCCGACCAGCGCGCTCGACGTCATCGTGCAGGCAGGCATCCTCCGCCTCCTCGACCGCCTGCGCCGCGAGGAAGGCATGAGCATGCTGCTCGTATCGCACGACCTCGCCGTGGTGGCGGGCGTGTGCGACCGGGTCGGCGTCATGTACGCGGGCGAGATCGTGGAAGAAGGGCCCACCGAGCAGGTTCTGTTCAATCCCCACATGCCCTACACCATCGGCCTGATCGACAGCGTGCCGCACCCCGGCATGAGCGGGCGCCTGCGCCAGATAGCGGGCAGGCCGCCCACGCCGGGCGAGCTCGATGAAGGATGTCCGTTCGCGCCTCGCTGCCGGCTCGCCGCCGACCCCTGCCGAGCGGGATCGATTCCCCCAGTCCGGGTTGCGGCCGGACATTGGGCGAGGTGCGCGCGCACCGACCATTTGTACGAGCTGCGCACGCCCCAGCCGGAGCGCAAGGCTACCCTGCAGGGCGCGCGCCATGGCTGAGCCGATCCTTGAGGCGATCGGCCTCACGAAATCCTTCGAGGCTAAGCTAAGCGGGGCTGGCTGCCATTCGGGCGCGACGGCCCGCGCCCGCGGCTGGCCCTGATGGACGTTTCGCTCAGTGTGGCACCCGGGGAGACCGTCGGCGTGGTCGGCGAAAGCGGCTCGGGCAAGTCGACGCTCGCCCGCTGCATGGCGCTTCTCGAGTTGCCCGACGCGGGCCGCGTGATGTTCGCCGGCGAGGATCTCATGGCGCTGCCCAGAGCCGGGCTGCGCCGCCGCCGCCGGCAGATCCAGATCATATTTCAGAACCCGTTCGCGTCACTCAATCCGACGCTTCGGATTGGCGACGCGCTCGCCGAGGTGCTGCGCTTTCACGGGCGGGTGGCGCGGGGCCGGGTCCAGGCGCGGGTGCGCGAGCTGCTCGACCAGGTCGGCCTGCCGCCGAGCGCGGCACGGCGCTACCCGCGGGATTTTTCCGGTGGCCAGCGCCAGCGGATCTGCATCGCCCGCGCGCTCCTGCGCAACGCGCTCGACTACGTACCACGTAAGGTCGACGACGACTGCCCGCGCGAGCTGCGCTGGCTGTACGACCGGCTCGACTGCGGGCGCTCGCAGTCGAGATGCACGAGAACTGGCTCGAGGCGCACCGCTACCTCAACATGGACGACCTGCGCGAGCACAAGAAGGAGGCCCTGCGCATGGCGGCGTGATGCTTACCCGATCGCCCTGTGGACAACGCTGCGCGTTGCCCACAGGGGCCCACCACCGCAAACCACGACCCAATTTGCAGAAGATTCTGGACACAACTCTCCAACGCGGCAGCACGCGATCGTTGTCCGAACCGCGACCCCCGGGTGTCGGTATTCCCACGACCGACGGCGCCGAGGTCGAGGCGCTTGCCGGCAGCAGTCCAAGCTTCGCCGCCTGGAAGCAGAACGAGCCCTACACGATCGCTCTGCCGATCAAAGGGCGCTCGGGCGGCACAGGAACCAAGCACCTGTACCGGTCGGGCACTTCCAGCACCGCCGATCATATTCTGTTCCTGACGTCCGGCGCCACGCAGAACCTGCGTCACCAGGCCAGTGACGGCAGCACGGTCTCATCGCGTGCTTCGCCTCATCCTGGACCCCTGCCGTGGTGCGGCGATGGAACGCCGATCCGTTCGGTTTCCTCCGCCCATGGAACGACGTGCCTTCGCTCATGGGCAGCGCGCCACCCGCCACGCCCCCCTCGACCGGCACCGGCGTGGTCGTCTGCCTGATGGGATGAGCGCAAGCGTTCTGGAGCTGGCGCGTGCCGACACTGTCGCAGTGCGCGTTCGCCGCTCCTACAGAGCAACACCACTCTCGGGATCGAAGAGGTGCATGTGATTCAGATGGGCATGGAGACGCATTGTCGAGCCGATCGCCGGGGCCGAAACCGCGCTGATGCGGCAGATGACCTCTGCATCGCCGATCCGGCTGAAAATGAGGGTGTCGGGACCCAGCGGCTCGGCGATCTCGACCGGCAGGTCGAGCGGCACGACGCCGGAGCCGTCGCGGCTCTCCTCGGTCCAGGTGTTGGTGAGATCCTCGGGGCGGATACCGAGGATGACCGGGTTGCCGACATGCGGCCGGTAGCGGTCGACCCGCGAGACGGGCACATCGAGCCGCGGCCCGCCGGCCGGAATGACGCTGAGGCCGTCGCCCTCGGCGACCAGCTTCGCGTCGAGGAAATTCATGGTCGGCGATCCGATGAAGCCGGCCACGAAACGGTTCGCCGGCCGGGCATAGAGGTCGTCGGGCGACCCGACCTGCTCGATCCGTCCGTCGCGCAGCGCCACGATCCGGTCGGCGAGCGTCATGGCCTCGGTCTGGTCGTGCGTGACGTAGACGCTGGTCGCCTTGAAAGCCATGTGCAGGCGCTTGATCTGGGTGCGCATCTCGACGCGCAGCTTGGCGTCGAGGTTGGATAGCGGCTCGTCGAAGAGAAACAGCGCCGGCTCGCGGGCGATCGCTCGTCCGATGGCGACGCGCTGGCGCTGGCCGCCGGACAGCGCTTTCGGCTTGCGGTCGAGCAACGCCTGGATCTGCAGGATCTCCGCTGTCTTCTCGACCGCCGCCGCGATATCCGCGCGCGGCGTTTTGCGCATCTTCAGTCCGAAGCCGAGGTTCTGGCGCACCGACATGTGGGGATAGAGCGCATAGTCCTGAAAGACCATGGCGATGTCCCGGTCACGCGGCGCATCGTCGTTGACCACCCGGTCGTCAACGATGATCTCGCCGCTGGTGACGGGTTCCAGCCCCGCGATCATCCGCAGGATCGTGCTCTTGCCGCAGCCCGAAGGCCCGACCAACACGACGAACTCGGCGTCGCCGATCTCGAAGTCGACCCCATGCACGACCTGCAGGTCGCCGTATTTCTTGACCAGCTGCCTGACTACCACATGTGCCATCGGTCCCTTACCCGGTCATCCGCCGTCCCGCTCGATCGTCCAGCTGTGCAGCTTGAACGGCAGGAAGTGCCGCTCCGCCGGACCCGTGGGCACCTCCAGAACGTCCACCTCGCCGCCGAGCCGCCAGCCGTCGGGCAGCGCCACCTCGACGCTGCCACGGGCGCCCGCGGGCTCGTAGGCCCGCAGCACTAGCGCGTCCCCGCCCTCGGCCGGCTTGAAGGCGCTGAGGCCGAGCGCCATGCCGCTCACGCCCGCCGCCGTCCATGCCACCTCGTCGCCGGCGAAAACCGGACGGCAGAGCAGGGGCCGGTTGAGATCTTCGGCCTCGGCGAGCACCCCACCTGACAGCCAGTCGCCACCGTGCGGGAAGAGCGCGTAGGTGAAGCTCTGCCTCCCCTCGTCGGCCAGCGGATCGGGAAAGACCGGCGAGCGCAAGAGGCTCAGGCCCAGCTCGTTGCCAAGCGCATGGTGGCCGTACTTACCGTCGTTGAGAAGCGCGACGCCGTAGCCGT
>JBKPDM010000333.1:0-3470 GCA_046727895.1 Pseudomonadota bacterium
CGACCAAGGCAGGAGAATTTACCGTAACGTACTTCCAAAAACCGATCGGCGCGCGCGTGCTTGCCGGGGAAATTGAAGTCGGAAGGTCTGAATGACCCAGGAATCGCCTGCCTGGAGCAGGTTGTATTCCGGCCTAGCGCACACTCGCCCGACCATGGGGGGCGGGCCGCCGAATCTCGGAGGGTAGGAATGTCGACGCACGCCAATGCTCTCTCCTGTTCCATCGCCGGTCTGCTCGGCTGCCTGGTCGCCAGCGGCGCCTGGGCCCAGCAGGCGGAGATGGAGGTCTCCAAGGTCGACACCAAGGTCGACGTGGTAACGCTGCAGGCCGGTGATGCCTACGGCTTCGACGACGCGGCTCTGAGCGAGAATGGCAAGAAGCTCCTGGACGCGGTGCTGGGGTCGCTGAAGGACGAGTACGTCTTCCGGGTCGACGTCTCCGGCTACACCGACCGCATCGGCGACGAGGCCTACAACGTCGATCTGTCGCGCCGGCGCGCCCAGTCGGCGGCGGATCATCTGATCAAGGGGGGATTCCTGCGGAGCGGATCAAGATCAACGCCATGGGCTCGGCCGATCCGATCGTCGACTGCGGCGACAAGGCCGGCGACGAGCTGATCGCCTGTTTGTCCCCGAACCGGCGCACCGAGGTCCGCTTCTTCTACCCGCGCGCCTATGCGTCGGGAGTCCTCGCGGTTCGCGAGCAGCTCATGACCGACTCCGGCGGGTACGTCTCCGTCTTCACGCCGGTCCAGTCGACGGCCTTGGGCACCAAGGCGGTCAAGGTCTTCATGGAGGGTTGCCGGGCGGACATCGACACCTACTGCGCCCAGGTCACGCCCGGCGAGCAGCGCCTCTTGGCCTGCATCTACGCCCACAACGACAAGGTGTCGGACCAGTGCAAGGGCAGCGTGCGCGACGCCCTGCTGCTGGTTAAGGCCGACATGGCCCAGGCCAACTTCGTCGGGAAGCTGTGCGGCTCCGACATCCTGGCCCACTGCGGCGACGTGGAGCCTGGCGATGGGCGCATCGCGGTCTGCCTGGACAAGAAGAGGGCCGAGCTCTCCCAGACCTGCCGTCAGGCCCTCGCCAACCTGCCTGGCTGATCGGGCGGCCGCCGCACCCGCGCGAACGGCGGCGCCTGGCGGTCGCGCGGGTGCAGCCTGAAGCCGGAAATTGCGAGCTAAGGAGGGCGAACGAGCCGCGGCGGGTCGAGTACGGCTCGCCAGAAGCGCCGAGCCCCGTTACCCTCTCCACTGCGCCAGTCAGCGGGTGGCAGAGGGGACGCAGCGATGGCACCGCGATGTCTCGGTTGGCTCACGGGGGTCGGCGCCGCGGCGCTATGGTCGGCGTCGTCCGGTCCGGCGCAGGCTCCACCGTCACACGATATTTGGACCTCCTCGGCCATGAAGAGGCTGCCGAAAGGGACGCCGATGAAAGCTCTTGTCCTCGCGGCGATGGCCGTAGCGATCCTCGCGGCTTGCTCGAGCGCCAACAAGCCACAGCGCACGCCGAGCCTGGCTGAGGCCTGCAAAGAATACGCAGACGCGGTCTCAGCGCTCGCTCCGCAGAGGGCTCTCTGACTGCGGAGCAGACCAGCTAGACGCCGATGTCTACTCGACCTGCAACCCGCAACCGGTACCCAAGGGAGGGAATCCTAATACTGCACACCGCGGGCATCTAGGTGCGGTGGGGGTGACCGACGCCACCGACGAAGTCATGGTGATGATGGGCTGCCAATCCTCCGCGCCTCCGGCATCATGTCCCGGCCGAGCCAGCAGGCCGATCTTCTAGGCGTGGAGCGGGCCCGGGCCGCCGAGCGCCGCCAAGGCATTGCTCCGCGGCCGGCCCGGCCCGGGAGGTCTCGTGCTCAGCTCCGCCCCGGCCGGCACGGGCGAGCCCGTCCATCTGGGCCCGGCACGATCGAATCTGCGCGTCGCCGTGGTGGCGGGGCTGGGCGCGGAATGCTTCGGTGGCTTCGTGAGCGCCTTTCCGTTCGCCTTGAAACATCTGCACGGCTTCGGCTATCAGACCGCCTTGAACAGGGTGGACTCTCCAGCAGCACGAACAATGGCCGACAGATCAGAGACGCGGTCGTGGCCATGGATCTGGCGTCGGACGAGGGGTTGGTGCTGGTCGGCTACTCGAAGGGTGCGCCCGACATCCTCGAGGGCCTTGTGACCTATCCCGAGCTGGCGCAGCGGGTCGCAGCCGTGGTCAGCGTCGCGGGCTCGGTCAACGGCTCGCCGCTGGCCAACGATGCGTCCGCGTCGATGCTCACCTTGCTCAAGTATTTGCCCGGATCGGAGTGTGGCGCGGGCGACGGTGGCGCGCTCGATAGCCTGAAGCCGTCGATGCGCCGCGACTTCGCCGGGAAGCACGAGCTGCCGGGAACGGTGCAGTACTACTCGCTGGCGACCTTCGCACCGCGCGAGCAAATCTCGTTCGGATTGCGAGGCACCTATGACAACCTCGCGGAGATCGATCCGCGCAACGATAGTCAGATGCTGTTCTACGACCAGATCATCGCCGGTGGCGCCTTGCTCGGCTTGGTCAACGCCGATCACTGGGCGGGGGTCGCCATCTGGTCGAGCGACCGGCGAGTCTGACAGAGCATGATTGCCTCGCGCTGGGCGCGGCCTACAATGGTTGGCAAGCCTTTACGCGGAGTTTGCAACCCTTAGTTGCCCAACCTATGGCGCTCTGACCGGTTGGCCCAATCGAGTAAAGGGGGGACAAGCGACATGCGATTGCTCGCCGTGCATCCCGGCCCGCTCATGTACACCAAGATCTTCCTCCGCCTGGAGCCGCTCGGTCTGGAGTTGGTCGCGCAGGCGGCGCGTCAGGCCGGGCATGAGGTCCAGCTGCTCGATCTCCAGGTCGAGAGCCAGAACCGTTACCTGAAGACGATCGACGACTGGCGGCCCCACGCGGTCGCGTTTTCGTGCAATTACCTCGCCAACATGCCGGAGATCGTCGACCTGGCCAAGGAGACCAAGCGACGGTGGCCGGATATCTTTGTGTTTGTCGGCGGACACAGTGTCTCGTTCACGGCGGCCGGGATTCTCGAGCACGCCGAGGGCGCCATCGACTGCGTCCTGAAGGGGGAAGGCGAAGCCAGCGTCGCCGATCTGCTCCTCGCCGCCGAGCACGACCGGGCGGCCGCGCTCCGCATCCCCGGCGTCGTGGCACGCGATGGCGAAGGACCGCGGGCGCGCTTCGTCGACAGTCTAAACGACGTGTGGCCGGCGCGCGATCTGCTTCGCCATCGACGCAAATACTTCATGGGCACGCTCGATCCATGCGCTTCGATCGAGTTCTCGCGCGGCTGCCCCTGGGATTGCTCGTTCTGCAGCGCCTGGACCTTTTACGGCCGCAGCTACCGCATGGTCAGCCCCGAGAGGGCGGTCGAGGACCTGGCTCGCATCAAGGAACCCGGCGTGTTCATCGTCGATGACGTGGCGTTCATC
>JBKPDM010000334.1:0-16259 GCA_046727895.1 Pseudomonadota bacterium
CACGACACCTGCGATCGCGACCCACTCGCCATGCCTGCCAGATCGGCCAGGAACCCCTGTCGCGTTGCCCGATCGACATAGCGGTCAAACTTCCGCCTCATCAATCTGGACGCAAGCTCGGCGAAGGTTTCGTTCGAGAAGAGAAGCGCGCCGCCCGCCGCCCGAATGGCGCCCAGGACTTCGGCCGTCCGGCCACTCGGCTGCAGCAGGGCGGCAATCAGCACATTGGTGGCGACGATGCATCGCTCAGCTCTCATCGGCGAGCAGCTCATCGAGCAGCTCGTCGGTCAGACCTCGCCCCAATGCTTCCTTGCGTGCGGTTTCCATCGTCTCGCAAAGGCGCTCCCAAGCAGCCTCCCGCATCCGCTCGTAGTCCTCGACCGACATGACCACGGCGGCTGGTCGACCCTTCCTGGTAACGGTCACGGGAGCCCGCTGCGCCGCAGCGAGAAGCTGCCCGAACCGATTCTTGGCGTCGATGGAGGAGATCTTCCGCATATCGCCATGATAGCGGTCAGGTCGCTTGATCGCCAAATTTTCCCTTCGGGCTGCCTCCGACGCTGCCGGGGTGCCCACATCGCCTGTCGTCCGGAAGTTCTCATGGGTTTGCGGGCCACGGTGCGACCGACAAATGAAAAGGGCGGCCGGAGCCGACCGAGATCGAACGCTCGCCCGGCTGGCCGTCATTGATCGTGATCACGCGCCGCCGGTTGATACCCAGGGCACCTCATTCTCGCACGCGCTGACGCAGGCGTTGCACTCGATGCAGCGCTCGGCGTCACAGGGGAACTTCATGCGGGCCATGGCTCATCTCTCTCACGCCGCCTCGATCCGACAGAGCGTGACCTTGGTTTCCTGCATCTGGGTCACCGAGTCGCGTACGGCGGCTCGCGGTGGATCGGCACCGGGTCGGGAAAAGTCCAGACCACGCAGCGCGCCTTGGCGTTGCCGTAGGGGGCGCAGCCGTGGGAGATCCTACCAGACGCCAGCCCTGAGGGCCAACGCGAGCCGTTTGGGCGCGCGCCTCGGACCGTGTTCTCTGGCGCTCGCGCCTTGTCCTTCGATGAGGTTCGGTGGCCGATCCGCGCCTACGCATACGGATCGTATGGGTACCCGGCGTAGGTGAGACTGGCGCCGCTGTACTGCAGCACCTCTTCGACCTTGTCGAGCGTCCTGCCAAGCACGCTGCGGGGCTGGTGTCTCGACCTGGTGTCTCAGCTCGATGATAGCCCGGTTGGCGCCGTCGAGACGCCGCGCCAGGACCGCCGCAACGTAAAGGAGGGCGATCGGGTCGCGCACGAGCAGAGCGGACGCGTCGGCGACGTGAAAGTGCGAGGTTTCCAGGGCACGGATATCCGCCGTGTGCGGCTGATCCAAGAGCGCGGAGAGTTCGCCGAACACGGCGCCCGGCTCCACCACCTTGGCGATCTGGACGTCCTCCTTGACGACTTCGACCGCGCCCTCCTTCAGAATCAGCAGCCGACCGGTCGTCGAGCCGGCAGTGAGAACGGTCTCGCCCGCCTGGTAGGTTGCGAGCGGAAGGGCGGCGATCGTCTTCTGGAAGACGGCGGTGTCGGGAATCAGCGGCATGGCCTGCTCGGCCGTTGGGCAACATTGAGAGCGGTATAGAAGTGCGCTACTATGCGACTGGTGAGCATATCTGTCGAGAGCAGACGATTTCTGATTGCAGTGTGGGCCTCATCTTCGAAGGGTGTTTCAAGAGGCAGCTCGGCTAACGCGCCGTGCGGCAATTGTGAGGGCCGGGATGGGCGACAATGGCCGGTCGGGAACCTACTGATTACGACTCGAAGCTCGTCAGCCTGGAGCAGACGGCTGGCGACGATCCAGCCGGGCAGTCGCATTTATCTCGGCACTGGCTGCGCTGCCCGCGCAGCCTGCCGCGCGGCTGGAGGCGATGCAACCCGGCACGCCCGATCTCGAGTACGCCCACGGTCGCGACGTGCCGCGAGACTTGGTGAACGCTATCTGCGGCCTGGCCTTTTCCGATCATCAATCGGAGCTGATTCACGCTTCGAGCTGATAGATGGTCATGTTCGCCTGGCGCAGGTGGCCGCTGAGCTCGCGGCCGAGTGCCGAGAGAATCTGGATCGCGAGGTCGGGCTCCCGTGCCTGCAGCGTACCGAAGCCGCCGACGCTCAGCGCCCAGGTGGTGACCTCATCGTCGGCGGTGACGGTGGCCGAGCGCGGCCCGCGGTCGAGGATCGCAAGCTCGCCAAACACCGTGCCCGGTGCGAAGGTCGCGAGCCGAATGTCGCCGTCCTTCGTCACCAGCCAAACACTGGCGTGCCCGCGCGTCACCAGGAACAGATGTGACCCCGGATCGCCTTCCTTGAAGATCGTGCTGCCGGCCGGCCACTGCCTGCATTCAAGATAGGGGCGGAGCCGCGCGACCTGATCCGGCGTGAACTCGCGCAGCAGCGAGATGTGTTCGTGCGACAGCTCGGGCGCCGAGAGGTCGGTAGGCGAAGATGTCCCCAGGAGATCGTCCTCGGCGCGCTCGATGGCGCGGTCGACGTCCGGCAGGCGGCGGCTCGGCAACTCGGCGAGGCGCACGCCAGTTTCGCTGCGGTCGCGCAATACCAGGGTGAGCTTGATGCCACGGCGGGCGAGGTCAGCCTCGATCTCGGCAAGGATGCGCACGCCAGTAGAGTCGATCTCCGTGACGCGACGGAGATCGAGGATCAGCGATTGCGTCGCGTCCGCGGCCTTAGCCTCGATCGTCTGCGCCAGCCGCTCAGCACTACCGAAGAACAGCGCACCCTGCAATTCGAGGATCAGGATCGAAGCGCCTTTGGCCTCCAGGATCTTCATCTCCTCGGTGGTGCGCGCCTTCCGCGAGCGCACCGTGCCGCCGCGATAGATCCGCCGAATGTTTGAGCGGCTCATCCGAAGGACGAACAGCGACACCGCAAGCGCGAGGCCGAGGAACACCGCCAGTGCGATGTTGACCACAATGGAGAGAATCGACACCACCAGTGCAACGGCGAGGTCGAGGGCGAGCGCGCTCTTGTCCGCAGTGCCGCGCTTGAACAGGCGAGCGGTGGCCTGCCTGCTCCACGGATCGATGTGCTGAACGGCGACGACCATGATAACGGCGGAAAGAACCGCACGCGGCATGTGCGCGACGAACGGCAGCAGTATCAGGATGGTCGCAAGCAGCAGCGCCGCGTTGACCACGACCGAAACGCACGAGTGGCCGCCGAAGGCTCGGTTGGTGACGCTTGCGCCGATGTTGATGCCGCCGGTGATGCCGCCGGCCGCGGCCGACGCTGCGTTAGCGAGACCGAGCCGCACGAGCAGGCGGTTGCTGTCAGCGCGCGGCGCGCCTGGGGCGTTCGCGAGCTTGGCGCAGAGCATGCCGTCAATCGCGGCGATGATGGCGAGCGCCAGGGCGCCGGGCAGAATGACATGGGCGAGGCCTGCCAGCTCACTGAACGTCGCGGGGTCAGCGAAGTCGGCGTAGGGCCGCGGCCCCGTGATGTTCGCGGCCGGCATGCCGATGGTCGGGCCAAGCGCGGCCGACATTCCAGCGAGCAGAAGGCCGTAGTAGGCGGTGCCGCCGATCCCCAATCCTACCAGCAGCGGCGGCACCTTGGTGGTGATCCGTCGCGCGTGCCACATGGCGATGAAGGTGACTGCCGCGACCAAGATGCTGAGGGGCTTCGCCTCCGCGAGCTGGCCGAGCGCGCGGGTCATCGGCACATTGTGGTCGTAGCCCAGGACGTTGCCGAGCTGCACCAGGAACAGCAGCACCGCGGCCATGTTCTGGAAGCCCGCCATCACCGGGTGCGGCGCGAACTTGATCAGCGTGCCGAGCTTGAGGAGTCCGAACAGCGCCTGCAGCAGGCCGCCCAGCAGGATGATGGCGAACAGCACGACCAGCTTGAACATCGCGGGTGCCGCTTGCAGTGCGGGCTCGGTCGAATGCACGAGCGAATAGAGCAGAAGCCCTAAGAAAAACGTGGTGGTTATGCGCGGCGCGTAGACAGTGGTGCTGCGGTCGCCGAGCAGGACGCAGACTACGCCAGAAACGAACGCCGAGATCATCCCCGCAAGGGCGCCTTGAGCGAAATATTCGTCGCCCAGTGTGACGAACACGAACATGCCGTAGCCGAGCGCGAGCGGGATAGCGAGCGTCGACGACACGAGGCCGCCGACGAGATCATTGCGGATGTTTTCGATCCACGGTGCCGGCATGCGGAAGCAGTCCGGACTATGCCAAGCGGCGAGGTGGCAGCGGTGCGGCCAAATTCCGGGCCGCGTTCCCAAAAGCCGGCATTGGCGCCGACCGAGCGTCCGTCTTGACCAACTCTTGGCCGACGGCGGTTCGGATGGGTTGCGATGGCGGTCTCCGCATTGGCGCAACGTCGAGCGACACAACCTCAGCCGCGCTCGATCGGCAGCGCTTCGTCGCGCGCCCATTCGGCCATCGAGGCATCGTAGAGGGCAAGGTTGTCGTAGCCGAGACGGTGCAGGAGAAAGAGGCCCATGGTCGCCGAGATGCCGCCGCCGCAATAGCAGACGATCCGCGCCGCCTTGTCCGCGCCGAGGGCCTCGAGCCGCTGCGCCGCTTCGGCCAGCGGAATCAGCAGCTTGGTCTCCGGGTCGGTCAGCGATGGCCAGGGCAGGTTGACGCTCCCCGGGATGCGCCCCGGGCGGCCGTAGCGGGACGGCTCCTCGCCCTTGAAGTCCGGCTCGGAGAGCGTGTTGATCAGGCAGATGCCGGGATCATCAAGCCCGGCCAGCACGGCCTGCCGATCGACGAACAGCTCGGCGCGCGGGCGCGGGGTGAAGGTGGCAGGCGGGTAGCTGCAGGGCTCGGTGCTGACCGGCCGGCCCTCGGCGAGCCACTTCTCGAAGCCGCCGTCCAGGACCGCCGCTTCATCGAAGGCCATGGCGTGCAGCATCCACCAGACCCGCGTCGCCCACATGATCCGCTCGCGGCTGTAGAGTACGACGCGTGTGCCCGTCCCGATGCCGTGGCGGGACATGACCGCCGCGAATTCCCTGGCCGGCAGCATCATGAAATGGACCGGCGCGTCCGCCCGTGAGAGCTCGCCCGGCAGGTCGAGAAAGCCGGCGCCCGGGATATGCCCCGAATCGTAGTCGGCGCGTCCGGCCTCCGGGTGATAGGGCACGGCTTCGTCCGGCTCCGCCGGTCGAAGATGGGTCGTGCACTCGAAGATCCTGAGGTCCGGATCGCTGAGACGAGCCGCCAGCCAATCGGTCTGGACCAGGAAACCCGGCGCGTGGTCGGTCGTCGCCATGGCTCGCACCTTTCCGCTCAGGGCCAAGGGCCCGGCCACTTCGCCCGAACCATCGGCCGATGCATTCTAGCGGCGCTTGACGCGATCATGGCGCGCCCATCGGGCAGCTGTCGATGACGGCGGTTGCGATCCGCCGCTGCGCCCTCAGCCGCGCACGCGCGGCAGCATGATGTGGTGCCAGGGGCTCGGCATCTCGCCGACCTTGACCTCGATCAGCGTGGGCCGCGCGGCCGCGAGCGCGCGCTCGAGCGCGTAGCGGAGCTCCTTTGGGCCGGAAGCTGCGAGAGCGACCGCGCCGAAGCTTTCCGCCAGACGGCCGAAATCGGGATTGTGCAGATCGCTCGCAATCACCCGATTGCCATAGATCTCGCGCTGCATGCGCCTGACGTTGCCATAGGCGCCGTCGTTGAAGACCACGACCACGACATTGATGCCGGACAGGACCGCGGTCGCGAGCTCCTGGACGTTGTACATGAAGCCGCCGTCGCCGGCGATCGCGACGACCGCCAGCTGCGGACAGGCGACCTTTGCGCCGAGGGCGGTCGGATAGCTGAGGCCCAGGGTCCCCTGGTAGCCGCTCGAGATGTAGCGGCGCGGACCGTAGACCGGAAACGCCAGGCGGGCGACGTAGCCGACCTGGGTGAGATCCTCGACCAGGACGCCGTCCTCCGGCAGCGCACCGCGGATCGCTTCGAGAAAGTCGATCTGCGGCGTGAGCTCGCGCCTATAGAGCGCGAGCAGTTCCTCCTTGGTCGCCGCGACGCGCTCGCGCCAGGCGCGCCGGTGGGCGGCGTCGATCTGGGGCAGCAGGGCGGCCAGGGCTGCGCCGGCGTCCGCGAGCAGGCCGACGGTCGGGCGGGCGTGGCGCGTGATCTCGATCGGGTCGAGGTCGATCCGGATCACCTTGAGCGCAGCGTCGAGGCCCCAGTCCATCTGCACGCGCTGGAAGCGCGAGCCGATCGCGAGGGCGACGTCGACCGCCGGCCAGAGGCGGTGCGCCATGGTGATGCTGAGGCTGAGCGGCGAGCGGCCGTCCATCACGCCCTGGCCCATCCAGCCGGAGACCACCGGCGCGCCGAGCCGCTCGGCGAGCTGCCGGACGAGCGGGCTCGCTCCCTGGGCGCCGCCGCCTGCGAAGATCATCGGCGCCGTGGCGGCGTTCAACAACGCAGCGGCGCGCTCGACGCCCTCGGGATCCGGCTCCGGCGGGGCAATCGGGGTCGGCGTCACGCGGTCCGTGGCAAGCCAGGCCTCCGCAGCCAGGACGTCCATCGGCACCTCAAGTGCCACCGGGCGCGGCCGGCCGCTCGCCATCTGGCGAAACGCCTCGGCGAGCAGGCGCGGTGCCTCCTGGGGCGCCTCGATGCGCGCCGCCCACTTGGTCAGGCGCTGCATGATGCCGAGCTGATCGGGCAGCTCATGCAGGAGGCCGACGCCGCGCCCGATGAAGCGGCTGGGGATCTGGCCGCTCAGGCAGAGGACGGGCGCGCTGCAGGCGTAGGCCGTGGCGAGCGCCGCCGTCGTGTTGAGGAACCCCGGCCCCGGCACGACGCAACAGGCGCCCGGCCGGCCGCTCGCCGCGGCGTAGCCGTAGGCCATGTAGCCGGCCGCCTGCTCGTGGCGCGTGACGATCACCCGGAGCCGCTCGCCGGCATCGTACAGCGCGCTGAAGAAGGCATCGTTCTGCACGCCCGGAAGGACGAACAGGCTCTCGAGGCCGTGCGCGAGGAGCCCCTGAACCAGGGCTTCGCCACCGGTCATGCGCGCCATCGCCTGCCTCCTATCTTCGCGTTGCTAGCACGCAGCGCTTGGCGAGCCGCCGAAATCGCCATCCTCAGCGGCAAGGCTGACGAGCGCCGCGCCCGACAGCTGGTAGGGCAGCCACTCATCGACCTTCGAAAAGGCGAGGCGGTGGTAGAAGTCGCGCGCGGGGTTCCAATCCAGCACCGCGAGGCTCATGCGGCTACTGCCGCGCTCGAGCGCGATTGCGGCGAGGCGAGCCATCAGCCTGCGGCCGATGTCGAGGCCGCGTGCCGCTTCGGCGACGAACAGGTCCTCGACGTACAGCCCCGGCCGCCCGTCGAAGGTCGAATAGTTGGGATAGAACAGGGCGAAACCGACCGCGTCGCCTTCGACCTCGGCCAGAAGACACTCGAAACACGGGTGCTCGCCGAAGCCGTCGCGCAACACGTCGGCCTCGGTGATCCGGACCCGATCGAGCAGGTTCTCATAGGCCGCGAGTGCACGGACCAGCCGGACGATGGTCGCGGCGTCCGCCGGTCCGGCCGCGCGAATAGTGAGGGCCGGCATGGCGCACACGGGCTATAGCTTCACGAGCGTGTCGCCGACCGTGATCACGCCGCGCTCGACGATCCTGGCATAAATGCCGCGCAGATTGAGTCGCAGGCCTTCGCGGGAGTTGACGAAGCGGGTGGCGTCCACGCCGAAACGTTCCGCGAACTTCTTGCAGCCCTTGTGCGGCACCGCGGTGATCTCGAGCAGCGCCAGGCCGACCGAGAGCCGCGCGCCTGGCGGCAGGTTCTCGCCGCTGAGATCGAGGTCGACGACCATGTTGTCGCTGGCCAGCGGCCAGCGCGCCTCGTCCTGCGCGATCAAGGCAATGGCGCGCGCATTCATCATGACCACCTGAACGTCTGGATGCGGCCGTCCGTCCGGCAACGACATCCAGCAGCCTTTGGCCCAGTTGTCGCCATGCACGCCGCCCTCCGGGCTGAGCTCGCACTGCTGCAACGAGACGCGGGCGTTGGTCTCGGGTCGGATGACGATCGCCTTCAGGATTCCTGCGTCCTTGGGCGAGGCCAGGATCTCGCTCAAGCCGTCCTGAAGCTCTTCGAGACTGAGATGCTTTACCGTCAATTGGTTACTCCACCTTATTAAACGAAAAACTGAGACGCTTCCCGGCGCGCTGTAACCAGCTGCCAAGGCCAGCGCCGCCAGGCGCTGATTCGGCCCTGCCCCCCTCAGCCGAGCCTCGGTTTGGTTTTCTCGACCGCGGGGCGGGTGCGAACACTGTCCCACCAGCGCTGGAGGTTGGGCGCGCCGGCGAGCAGCTTCTGTCCCTCCGGCGTCTTCGACACGTAGTCGTAGACCGGAATGAGCAGCAAATCGGCGAGGCTCAGGCGATCGCCGGCAAGGTAGCGGTTGCCGTCGATCAGCTGCTCGAGCGCCTTGACGCAGGTCTCGGCCTGCGGCAACGCGGCCGCGATCACGGCCTCATCGGCCGGTTTGCCCATCATCGGCATGACCGCCCGCTGCACGAAAAATCTGGGTGATCATGCAGGGGTAAGCGTAGCCGCTGATGATGCTGATCGCCTGGGCCATGCGCGCCCGGCTGCGGCTGTCGGCCGGCACCAGATCAGGGCCCGGGAAGACCTCGTTGACGTAGCGGGCGATGGCGTCGGTCTCGTACAGCGCGAAGCCGTCGTGCTCGAACGCCGGCACCTTGGCGAACGGATGCCGGGCAAGGTGCTCGGGTGTCTTGGTTGCCCCGGCCAGAAGGTCGACCTCGACCAGATCGTAGTCGACGCCCTTCTCCTCCAGGGCGAGCCGGGCGGTGCGGGTGAAGGTGCTGTAGACGGGACCGTAGACGATCGGCTTGGCCATGGCGGTAGCTCCCCTGCTGTTGTGGCCTGATCAGGTCAGCTCGATCTTGCCGTCGATCTTCTCGCTCAGCTGAATGCCGCCCACCTTGAGGGTGACCTCGGCATCCAGGGTCTCGTTGCCCTTGAGCCTGCCGGCGTCGATCGCCGCGCGGACCGCTTTCTCGATCTCGCGCTGCGAGGTGACGCCGACCTTCTTGAGAAACTTCCGCAGGCTCATGTTGAACACGTCCTCGTTCATCGTCGCTCCTCGAGAACAGGCCGCACGGGCGGAACGGCAGATCGCCCCGCAGGCTCTGCGGCCTGAGTTTCAGCCTCTGGGCGCGGGCGGATCGTCTTGAGCAGGCACATCATGGCTCCGCGCCGGCAGAGGCCGCTGCCACTCCCACCTATCGTGCGCTCACACCGACCAGGTCGGCACCTTCATCGCTTCGTCAAGTGAAATGGTCTGGGTCACGCCGTCCTTGACCAGGCGGATCGCGCCGGTCTCCGTCAGCCCGGCGAAGGTTCCCTCCCTTTTCTGGCCGCCGACGTCGATCTCGACTGGCTTGCCGAGGCCGGTCGCCCGGCTCATCCAGGCCTGCTGGACAGGTCCGACGCCGTCTTCCTGCCAGCGATTGATCCAGGCGAGGAAATGGCGGGCGAAAGCCTCGAGGAGGTCGACGGTCTGGATGTCGCCACAGCCCTCGTCGGCGAGGGTGGTCCGTTGGGCATCGTCGCTGGGCTCGGCATCGCCCCAGCGGCCCCGCATTGCGACGCCGAAGCCGATCACGATCCAGTCAGGCACCGCCGCGGATGAAGCCGTCTTGGCGGTGGCCATACGCACCCCACCGACCACGCCGCTGTTGACCTCGAGCCGATCCGGCCAGCCGAAGGTCACGGCGACCACCGGCGGGACCAGGGCGCCAACGGCATCGCCCAGGCCCAGCATCGCGACCAGGACGATCGGCAGGGAAGCGTCGAGCGACTGCTCGGGGGCGAGCGCGACGGCGCATTCGCAGGCCTCCTGGCCGATGCTCCAGAGGAGGGTGCCGGCCTCGGCGCCGTCCGCCGCCACGCTCACGCAGCGCTCGAACGGATCGAGCTCCGGGGTCACCGCGAACGGTCGGAAGAGCGGCGGAAAAACCGGTCGCTCGGTCATAGTGCTGCCGATCGTCGAGGGCTCGCTGCCGCAAGGGCCCGGATCATTCGCCACCTCCCCCCTCACACCCGGCACCGCGAAGCCCCGACCTTCGCAGGCGCGTCCCACGCCGCTACGGGAGGTCCCCCGGGGACCGGGCGGCGCTCCTCGCTGACCACGTCCCTAGCTTGCCGGAACAGCGGTCGATACGGAAGGTGCTATCAGCGCCGAAGAAGTGGGATTTGGCGCGTCGACAGGACGACCGGCCAGGGCAGGACGGCTGCCACGCGCCCTATGTCAGGCGCGCCGGCGGCGCCGACGCAGACCGGCGCCGGGTTCGGCATCGGGACTTCCAGAACCGTCGGCGCGAGGCGCAGGCAGCTCGATGACCCGGGCGAGGTTGGCGTAGGGGGCGCTCTTGTGCGGGATCGCCATGGCGTCGACGAAATGCTCCTGAAAGCGCGGCTCGACCGCGGTTTCGATCTTTTCGATCCGCCGCACGACCTGCTCGATCTCGGTACGAGCGTTCTTGTTGAGCAGCGCGATCCGGGCGCCGGTGCCGGCGGCGTTGCCCGCGGACGACACCTTGGCGAGGTCGCAGTCCGGAATCAGGCCGAGCACCATGGCGTAGGTGACGTCGATGTGGCTGCCGAAGGCGCCGGCCAGCGTGATCCGCTCGACCCGATCGACGCCGAGGTGATCCATCAGCAGTCGGGCGCCGGCATAGAGCGCCGCCTTGGCCAGCTGGATCGCGCGCACATCGTTCTGGAGAATCCGGATCTCCGGCTCGCCGGCGCAGATCAGATAGGAGAAGGTGCGGCCCTCGGCGCGCACGCGTGAGGTCGACCCGGCCATGGCGCCGTCGATCGTGCCGTCGCTCTTGAGGATGCCCGCGAGATACATCTCAGCCAGCGCCTCGATGATGCCGGAGCCGCATATGCCGGTGACGCCGATCGTCCGGGTCGCCTCGGCGAAGCCGGGCTCGTCCGACCAGAGGTCGGAGCCGATCACCTTGAAGCGCGGCTCGAGGGTGGCGCGGTCGATCCGCAAGCGCTCGATCGCGCCGGGCGCGGCCCGCTGGCCGCAGGAGATCTGGGCACCCTCGAAGGCCGGGCCGGTCGGCGAGGAGGCGGCGAGCAGCCGCTGCCGGTTGCCGAGCACGATTTCGGCGTTGGTGCCGATGTCGACGATCAGGGTCATCGCGTCGGACAGATGCGGCGTCTCGGACAGAATGACGCCCGCGGTGTCGGCGCCGACGTGGCCGGCGATGCAGGGCAGGACGTAGACCCGGGCGTTCGGGTGCACCCCCATCAGGTCGAGCTCGCTCGCCCAGAGCGTGATCGCTTCGTTGGTCGCGAGCGCGAACGGCGCGCCGCCGAGCTCGGTCGGATCGATGCCGAGCAGGAGGTGATGCATGATCGGATTGCCGACGAAGGTCAGCTCCAGGATCTCGCGCGGGTCGATGCTGCCTTCGGCCGCCACCTGCTCGACCAGAGCGGCCACCGCCTCGCGCACGGCGCGGGTCATGGCCCGCTCGCCGCCCGGGTTCATCATGACGTAGGAGACCCGGCTCATCAGATCTTCGCCAAAGCGGATCTGCGGGTTCATGAGCCCGGCCGAGGCAATCACCTGGCCGCTCGAAAGATCGCAGAGGTGACCCGCGATGGTGGTCGAGCCGACGTCGACCGCGAGGCCGTAGGCACGGTCGTGAAAGCCCGGCCAGACGCCGATGATCCGATTGCCCGAATGCACCGCGACGGTGACCTTCCACTCGCCCTGGCGGAGCGCTTTCTGAAGGCTCTGGAGGCTCCTGAGATCGCAGGTCAGCTCGGCCAGCTGCCACTGCTCGCGCAGCGCCTCCTGAAGGCGCTGCAGATCGCCGCTCGGCCGCTGCATGTCCGGCTCGGCGACCTCGACGTAGTGCAGACGCACGACCGGGTCGAGCTCGATCGCCCGGACCTCGGCGCGCTTGCGTACGACCTGCTTGTGGACCTGCGAGTCGGCGGGCACGTCGATCGCCAGATCGCCGAGGATCGCTGCCTGGCAGCCGAGCCGGCGACCCGCGGCCAGGCCCCGGCGCTCGCGATAGCGGATCTCGATCGGGCCGGGCTCGGAGACGTGCTCGGCGCGCGAGGTGATGCCGTGCTTGGCGAACGCTCCCTCGCCCACCGTGACTTGGCAGCGGCGGCAGAGGCCGCGGCCGCCGCAGACCGAATCGAGGTCGACGCCGAGCGCGCGCGCCGCTTGCAGGATCGAGGTGCCCCTGGCGAACCGGCCGCGCTTGCCCGACGGCGAGAAGACGACGAGGGCGGTCTCGCTCACCTGAGGCCTAGGCCCGCCGGCGGCGGCGCTCACGCCGGTCGCCCCCTTCGCCCTCGGCCTGCGGTTCGCGGAACGCCCGGAGCCAGCGCCGGCAGTCGCGGTCGTGGCCCATCAGCACGTCCGCGCCCTTGACCGCGGTGGTCTCCTCGGCGTGCAGCGGGTTCATGATCGCCGAGGTCATGCCGGCGCCGATCGCCATGGCCAGGAAATTCGCGTTCAGCGCGTGCCGGTTGGGCAGGCCGAAGGCGATGTTGGAGGCACCACAGGTGGTGTTGACCTGGAGCTCTTCGCGCAGGCGCCGGATCAGGCGGAACACCGAGCGCCCGGCCTGGTTGAGGGCGCCGACCGGCATGACCAGGGGATCGACCACGATGTCCGAGCGTGGGATGCCATGGTCCGCGGCGCGCTCGACGATCTTTTTCGCCACCTCGAAGCGCACGTCCGGGTCCTCGGCAATGCCGGTCTCGTCGTTCGAGATGGCGACCACCGCGGCGCCGTGCTTCCTGATCAACGGCAGGACCGCTTCCAGGCGCTCGTCCTCGCCGGTCACCGAGTTGACCAGCGGCTTGCCCTGATAGGCGGCGAGGCCCGCCTCGAGCGCGGCACCGATCGAGGAATCGATCGAGAGCGGCACATCGGTCAAGGACTGCACCAGCCGGATCGCCTCGGCCAGGATCTTCGGCTCGTCGGCGAGCGGGATGCCGGCGTTGACATCGAGCATGTGGGCGCCGGCCGCGACCTGGGCGAGGGTATCCGCCTGGACCGTGCTGAAGTCGCCCGCCGCCATCTCGGCCGCCAGCTTCTTGCGCCCGGTCGGATTGATCCGCTCGCCGATGATGCAGAACGGCCGCTCGAAGCCGATCACCACTTCCTTGCTGGCGGAGCTGACGACGGTATCGGTCATGGGGAGGATCCTTCGGCGGCAGTTTCGCGGCCGTCATTGGCCACGATCGCGCGCAGCCGCTCATCCGGGTAGTCGGTATCGAGGCGAGCGGCCGCGGCATCCGCCTCGCTCTCCAGCTCGTCACTGCAGGCGCCGGCCGAGCTGCGCCGCCATTCGCCGAGATAGCCATCGGTATCGCGCAGTCCCGCCCGCATCGCTGCCCGGTCGATCGCCTCCTGAAAGCGCTCGTCGAGCGCACGCTTGGCGCTCCTGCGCCCGGCCTTGACGATCACTTGCGCGGGAATGTCGCGCCAGAAGACGATGAACAGCTCGGCCACGATCCGCCCCGCTCAGCTCGCCCGGCGGAGGAACTCGGCCAGCCCGCCGTAGCCAGTGCTGCGCTGCTCGTAGGCAAGGTCGAGGCGGAGCGCCGCCGCCTTGGCTGCCTGCTCCAGTCCGGAATCGGCGGTCTGAGCCAGATACACCAGCCTGGTGTAGTTGCCGAAGTAGAGCGGCAGCAGCTCGGGGTGGCGGTCGAGCCCCAGGCCCTCGATCACCAGCCGCTCGAAATGGCGCACCAGGTAATCGGTCAGGTAGAAGCAGCCGGGCTCGGCGTCATGCTCGGCCAGGAACTGATCGAGCCCGCGGTAGAACGCGTAGCAGTGCGGCCCCTCGATCCGTTCGACCCCCTCCTCGGCCAGGACCCGATCGAGCGCGCCGCCGGTGCCGCAGTCGCCATAGAGCACCAGGATGCGCTCATAGCGTCCGCGGGCGGCACGGATCTTGGCACGCACCGCTTCGGGAATCCGCTCCGGCCGGTTGTGCAACTTGGCCGGCAGGCAGACGAGCTTCATGCGCTGCCAGCCGTTCAGCTCGATCAGCGCCAGCACTTCGCGGGCAAGCGCGCCGCATCCGATCAGAAGGGTCTGAGGCGACGCCATGCCAGGCCGCCGCTCAGGCGCGCGCCATCGCCGGCTGGCGGTTGTGCCGCCGGGCCACGAGCGTCTTGGCGGTCTCGACCGCGACCGCAGCATCGCGGCAATAGGCATCGGCGCCGACCGCCTCGGCGAAGGCCTCGTTCAGCGGCGCGCCGCCGACCAGGACGATGTAGTCGTCACGCAGGCCTTTGTCCTTGAGGGTGTCGATCACGACCTTCATGTACGGCATGGTCGTGGTGAGCAGGGCCGACATGCCGAGGATGTCGGGCTTGTGCGTCGCGAGCGCGTCCAGATACTTCTCGACCGCGCAGTTGATGCCGAGGTCGATCACCTCGAAGCCGGCGCCCTCCATCATCATCGAGACCAGGTTCTTGCCGATGTCGTGGATGTCGCCCTTGACCGTGCCGATCACCATCTTGCCGACGCTCGGCGCGCCGGTCTCGGCGAGCAGCGGCCGCAGGATCGCCATGCCGCCCTTCATGGCGTTGGCGGCGAGCAGGACCTCGGGCACGAACAGGATGCCGTCGCGGAAATCGATGCCGACGATGGTCATGCCGGCGACCAGCGCCTCGGTCAGGACCTCGTAGGGCTGCCAGCCGCGCTCGAGCAGAATGTGCACGCCCTCCTCGACCTCTTCCTTGAGGCCGTCATAGAGATCGTCGTGCATCTGCTTGACGAGTTCGTCGTCGTCGAGCGAACGGAGGTCGAGATCGTCGCTCTCGGCCATGGCCCAATCCCTAGTGATTCGCTGATCCGCAAAGGCGCATCGGAGCCTCAGGTAGTTTTCGCGCCGCCGATCGGCTTGTGTCTCCACGACCAGCATTAGCTCAAATACGACAGGTTTGCCAATCCGGCCTCGCGCCTCGGGGCCGTGAGCTGCCGGCCGGCTAAACGAACATGACCAGCAGGTAGCCCAGGTAAGCGAGGAGCAGCAGGCCGCCCTCGATCCGATTGACCCGCCAGCCGGTCACGGCGAAGCCGATGCCGACGATAGCGACCGCGAGCATGATCCAGACGTCGAAGCGGGCGATCGACAGGGGCACGGCGAGCGGCCGGACGAGCGCGGTCACGCCGAGAATACCAAGGATGTTGAACAGATTGCTGCCGACGATGTTGCCGAACGCGACGTCGCCGTGGCGGCGGAGCGCCGCGACCACCGTGGTCGCGAGCTCCAATGACCTCGTCGGAAACACCGAGGCGACGTGCCAGCTCGATCGCGCCCTGGACCAGCAGATCGGCGCCGACGACGACCCCGGCCAGACCCCCAAGCGCGGCGCCAAGCGCCAGGAGCAGCGAGCCCGGCACCGGTGCGACCGCCTCGGCCTCGGCCTCATGCAGCGCCGCCGCGGGATCCCGGTCGCGCCGTTCGGCCAGGTAGGTCGCCATCGTGTAGGCGAGCAACAACAGGAGAAACAGCCCGCCGAGCAGGCGGCCGATGCCGCCCGAGAGGCATACGAGCGCCAGCAGCAGGCTCGCGCCGAGCAGGACCGGGCCGTCGCGACGGAACGCCGCAGGCTGCGTCGCGAACGGCTGGATCAGCGCACCGATGCCCATGATCAGCAGGATGTTGGCGATGTTGCTACCGACGACGTTGCCGATGGCGAGGCCCGGCGCGCCGGAGAGCGCCGCATCCAGGCTCGCGACCAGCTCCGGGGTCGAGGTGCCGAAGCCGACCAGCGTGAGACCGATCAGGAGCGGCGACACCTGAAAGCGCTCCGCCACCGTCACGGCGCCGCGCACCAGGAACTCGCCGCCCGCGAGCAGCAGGACGAGGCCGGCCGTCAGCAGCAGATAGGCCATGGTCAGATGGCTGTAGTCCTATACGCGGCGAGCAGGGCCACGGGCTAACGAGCCGCCGGATCGAGCAGCATGCCGGCGGCGACCAGGCCGGCGCCGGTTCCCGCTTGGGTCAGAATTGCGGCGTCTGCCAGCCGATGGCGGCGAGCTCGCTCTCGAGCGCCTTGGCCTCGACGTCCGGCAGCGGCAGGAAGGGCGGCCGCACACGCCGCCAGCCAGGATCGTTACGACGATCGCCGATCACGTGCTTCATGACCGGGATCAGGGGACGCAGCTGCAGCACCTTGCGAA
>JBKPDM010000335.1:0-12995 GCA_046727895.1 Pseudomonadota bacterium
CGCTTACCGCGCTCTCGGGTTACGACCCGCGAGATCCCTTCAGCCTGGACGAGCAGGTGGACTTCACGACCGCGACCCGAGGCTCGATCCAAGGCTGGCGGATCGCCTACAGCCCCAATTTCGACGTCTTCCCGGTCGACCGTCGGGTTGCTGCGGTCGTTGCTCGCGCTGTACAGGCCTTCGAGGAAGCCGGTGCCCGGGTCGAGGAGGTCAAGGTTGGGATCAAGCGGCCCCAGCGGGAGCTGAGCGATCTCTGGTGCCGGCTCATCATGCCGCTCAACGTGCAGACTTTCGAGACCTTCAAGAAGAACGGTCTCGATCTGCTCAAAGACCACCGGGACGACTTTCCGCCTCAATACCTGAGCTGGGTGGAGGCGGGCTACCGGATGTCGGCATTGGATTTCTTCAACGATCAGGAGACCCGGTCCGAGGTCTACGGTGCGATCCAGACGGTGCTGAACGACTACAACTTGCTGATCACGCCGACGCTCGCCTGCCTCCCGGTCGACAATGCCGACGACGGCAACACCATGGGGCCGGGCGAGGTCGAGGGCGAGGAGGTCGACCGGCTGATCGGCTGGTGCCTGACCTATCTGATCAATTTCTCAGGCCATCCGGCCGCTTCGATCCCCGCCGGGATGGCCGATGGACTGCCGGTCGGGATGCAGATCGTCGGCCGGCGTTATGCCGACGCCGACGTGCTCGCGGCGAGCGCGGCCTTCGAGCGGCTTAGGCCCTGGAATCAGACCTACGAGACCTGTGCCAAACGCCCGCTTTGAGGTGTAAGCTCCGAGCAAACGGGGGGGAGGCATGTCGGCCGATCTGCCGACGCATGCGCAGGCGGTGATCATCGGCGGCGGCGTGGTCGGGGCGAGCGTCGCCTACCACCTCGTCAAGCTCGGCTGGCGCGACGTCGTGCTCCTGGAGCGCAAGCAGCTGACCTCGGGCACGACCTGGCACGCCGCCGGGCTGATCGGCCAGCTGCGTGCAACCCAGAACCTCACCCGCCTCGCCAAGTACTCGGCCGAGCTCTACACCGGCCTCGAGGCCGAGACCGGCCAGCCGACCGGCTTTCGCCAGCATGGCAGCCTTGGTCTTGCGCGCACCGGGGAGCGTTTCATCGAGCTGCGCCGCCAAGCCTCGATGGCCGCGACCTTCGGCCTCGAGGTCGAGGTCATCACGCCCGCCGAGGCCCGGGCGCGCTACCCTCTGATCGAGGTTGGCGACCTGGTGGGGGCGATCTTCATCCCCTCGGACGGCCAGGCCAACCCGATCGACATCACCCAGGCGCTGGCCAAAGGTGCGCGCCAGGGCGGTGCCACGATCATCGAGCGGCGCAAGGTGACCGGCATCACCAGGGCAAACGGCCGGGTCGCCGGCGTCCTGACCGAGCGCGGGCCGATCGCTTCCGAGGTCGTCGTCAACTGCGCCGGCATGTGGGGACGCGAGGTCGGGCGCATGGCCGGCGTCAACGTGCCGCTCCAGGCGTGCGAGCACTTCTACGTCCTGACCGAGCCGATGCCGGAAGTGCCGCGGGATCTGCCGGTGCTGCGCGACCCGGACGGCTGCCTCTACGTCAAGGAGGATGCCGGCAAGCTCCTGGTCGGCATGTTCGAGCCGGTTGCCAAACCCTGGGGCACCGGGGGCATCCCGGAGGAGTTCGAGTTCGGCGAGCTGGCGGAGGACCGGGACCATTTCATGCCGTTTCTCGAGGACGCCATGCGGCGCATCCCGGCGCTCGAGCGGGTTGGCATCCGGAAGTTCTTCTGCGGCCCCGAGAGCTTCACCCCGGATGATCGCTATCATCTCGGCGAAGCTCCGGAGCTCGCGGGCTTCTTCGTCGCCTGCGGCTTCAATTCGATCGGCATCCAGTCGGCGGGCGGCGCGGGCAAGGCGCTCGCCGAGTGGATCGTCGAGGGCCGCCCGACCATGGACCTCTGGGACGTCGACATCCGGCGCATGCTGCCGTTCCAGGGCAACGCCGCCTATTTGCGCGATCGTGCGGTCGAGGGTCTGGGTCTGCTCTACGCCATGCACTGGCCCTATCGGCAATACGCGACGGCGCGGCCGGCGCGGATCACGCCGCTCCATGAGCGCCTCGCAGCGCGTGGCGCCTGCTTCGGCGAAACGGCCGGCTGGGAGCGCCCGAACTGGTACGGGAGGCCGGGCACCGCGCCAGCCTACGACTATTCCTACGGTCGCACGCGATGGTTCGAGAACTGGGCGGCCGAGCATCGGGCCACGCGCGAGAAGGTCGGCCTGTTCGATCTCTCGTCGTTCGGCAAGTTCCTGCTCCAGGGGCGCGCTGCGGAGGCGGTGCTGCAGCGGGTCTGTGCGAACGACGTCGCGGTCGAGCCTGGCCGGATTGTGTACACGCAGTGGCTGAACGAGCGGGGCGGCATCGAAGCCGATCTCACGGTCACGCGCCTGGCCGAGGACCGCTTCATGATCACGACCGCGGGCGTCAGCCAGACACGCGATTTCCACTGGCTGAGGCGGCACATTCCGGAGGACGCCCACGCCTTCCTGACCGACGTCACCTCCGCGTGGGCGGTCCTGGCCCTGATGGGACCAGGGAGCCGCCAGCTCCTTTCCGCTCTGACCCGCGCGGATCTGTCCAATGAGGCGTTCCCGTTCGGCGCGGCCCGCGAGATCGAGCTCGGCTACGCGCTGGTGCGGGCACAGCGCATCTCCTACGTCGGCGAGCTTGGCTTCGAGCTCTGTGTGCCGAGCGAGTTCGCGGGCCCGTTGTTCGACGTGATCATGGGCGCCATTGGCGACGAAATCACGCTGGCCGGTTTCCATGCCCTGAACTCGCTCCGCCTGGAAAAGGCGTTTCGCCATTGGGGGCACGACATCACCGACGAGGACACGCCGATCGAGGCGGGGCTCGGCTTCGCCGTGGCGCTCGACAAGGCGACGCCCTTCATCGGGCGGGACGCTCTCCTCCGCGCGAGCGACAAGCCCCCGACCAGGCGCCTGGTCCAGTTCAAGCTCGGGGACCCCGCCCCCCTCCTTCATCATGACGAGCCGATCGTGATGGACGGCCGGCGGATCGGTCTCCTGACCTCCGGCAGCTATGGCCACACGCTCGGCGCGGCACTCGGCATGGGCTACGTCCGCCATCCGGACGGCGTCACCGCCGATCTCCTCCGCTCCGCCCGCTTCGAGATCGAGATCGCCGGCGAGCGCTACCCGGCCGAGGCGAGCCTTCGTCCCTTCTTCGACCCCAGGGGCGAGCGCATGCGCAGCTGACCGCCGCGCGCGACCGGCCGGACGAGCCGCGGCCAGCCATCAGCTGGCCTGACGACTTTCCAGATATTCCTTGAGCGCGACCGCGTTGTTGCGCTCCACATCCTTGGCGCCGAACAGGAGCGTCACGGTTTCCTTCCGGCCTTTCTCCACCAGAAAGCGGACGGCCTCCGGACGCTCCTCAAGCTCCTTCGCATAGCGCTCGCGAAACCCGTCCCACTTTGCCGGTTCGTGGCCGAACCATTTGCGCAGCTCGGTGCTCGGCGCCACCTCCTTCAGCCAATGGTCGATCGCGGCCTGCTCCTTCTTCAACCCGCGTGGCCAGACGCGGTCGACCAGCACGCGAAAGCCATCCGATGGTCGTGGTTCGTCATAGACCCTGCGCAGCTTGATCATGCCATCGCTCCTCATGCTACAACCTGGAAGAGAATTGGTGGCCAGTAGCACAAACGCGGCAACTGGGCTACGAATCCCGCCATGACAGGGAGAACCGAGGCGGAGTTGGGACCGCACGCCCCGTTCCGCCCAACAGATGGATGGGAGACATGGCACGGAAGATCTTGATCCTGTTGCTCGCGCTGGCTCTTTCGGCCTGCGCCGCAGGCAGGGCGCCAAGCGCGTCGAGTAACGGCGCGGGCTCGACGTCGAGCGCGCCGAGCGCCAGCGCCTCGGGCTGGGCGGTCGCCATCATCGGCACGCCATTCGTGCTCGGGTTCAAGACCGCGGTCTGCGCAGCGACCGTGGTGGTCGCGGGGCCGATCGCAGGTATTCTGGCCCTCGGCGCCGACCCCTACAACCAGGGCTTGGAGATCCTGGGCGACGGCGTCGCCCAGAATTGCGGCGGGTCCTACGTGGTCTCTCCAACCGCGGCCAGCTGAGCCGCCCTTGCGCCCTGGCCGCGTCGCGCTATCATCCGCGCAATCAGCGTAGGAAGCGGTCGATGGGCCAGGTGATCGTGCGCAAGCTCGACGACGCGGTGATCGCAGCACACAGGCGGCGCGCGAAGGCGCGTGGCGTGTCGCTGGAGCAGCAGCTTCGCGACGTGCTCGCCGAGGCTGCAAAGCCCAGCCGCGAGGAATTGCTGCAGCGGCTCGCCGCGTGCCGCGCGCTGACCCCGCCTGGCCCGCGCAAGCTCGCGGAGGACCTCATCCGCGAGGATCGCGACAGCCGATGACGCTCGTGGTGGACGCGAGTGTGGCGCTCAAGTGGTTCGTGAACGAGGATGGCAGCGACCGCGCGGTCAGTCTTCTGAACAGCGGCGCGCCCATGATCGCGCCTGATTGGGTCTTGGCCGAAGTCTGCAACGCCGCCTGGAAATCGTTGCGCAGGCGGGAGATTGACCCGGTCCAGCTCGACCAGATCGCGATTGACGTGGCTGGGCCCTTCCACCGCCTCGTCCCCCTCGATCGGCTGCTCCGGCGGGCCGTGACAATCGCCGGCGAGTTGGATCATCCTGTGTACGACTGCCTTTATCTGGCGCTCGCCGAAACCGAGGACGCGCCTTTGATCACCGCCGACCGGCGGCTGGTCGACACCGTGCGTGGCACGCCGTTGGCCGATCGCGTCATGCCGCTCGCATGAGCTGGAACCCCGAGCGTTATCTGGCGTTCGGCGAGCAGCGGACGCGGCCTGCCATCGACCTGCTGGCGCGGGTCGCGCTGGCACGGCCGGAGCGGGTCGCTGACCTCGGTTGCGGGCCGGGCAACTCGACCGGGCTGCTGGTCGAGCGCTGGCCGGACGCGGCCGTCCTCGGCGTCGACAGTTCGCCCGAGATGCTGACCAGCGCGCGGACCGCCGGGATCAGGGCGACCTGGGTCGAAGCGGACATCGCCACATGGGTGCCGGACGCGCCGTGCGACGTCCTGTTCTCGAACGCGGCGCTGCAGTGGCTGCCCGATCACGCGACCCTGCTACCGCGGCTGCTCGGCCAGGTCCGTGCGGGCGGTGCGCTGGCCGTGCAGGTGCCGCACAACTTTCGTTCACCGTCGCACGTGCTCTTGCAGGAGACCGCGAGTGCCGGCCCCTGGTCCGATCGCCTGGCACCACGGCTCGCTCGACAGCCGGTGGCCACGCCCGAATGCTACTACGACCTGCTAGGCCCCCTCACGGCGTCGCTCGACATGTGGCAGACCGAGTATCTCCACGTGCTGGACGGCGACGACCCGGTGCTGAACTGGACCAGAAGCACCGCAATGCGCCCGGTGATCGAGGCGCTCAGCCCTGAGGAGCAGGTCCCCTTCGAGGCCGAGTACGCCGCCCGCCTGCGCGCCGCCTACCCCAAGCGGACCGACGGGCGCACCCTGTTCCCTTTCCGGCGTCTGTTCATCGTCGCGGTGAAAGGCTAGGCCCGTGGGCAGCGGGCGTCCCCCTGAAGGCCGCGGCCCCGGCCCGCGCCAGCGTTCGGCTACTGTGATCCAGCCTTGCCCTCGACGTCGGCCGCAACCCTCATCTTGACGATCTTGTCCGGGTGACTCGGCGGCTCGCCCGCAGCGAGCCGGTCGACGTACTCCATGCCTTCGACCACCTGGCCCCAGACGGTGTATTGCCCGTTCAGGTGTGGCGCCGGCGCGAACATGATGAAGAACTGGCTGTTGGCGCTGTTCGGATCTGAGGTCCGCGCCATGCCGACGGTGCCGCGCACGTAGGGCTCGTTCGAGAACTCCGCCGGGAGATCGGGCTTGTCGGAGCCGCCGCGACCGGTTCCGGTCGGATCGCCGGTCTGCGCCATGAAGCCCGGAATCACGCGGTGGAAGATGATGCCGTCATAGAAGCCCTCGCGCGCCAGCTCCTTGATCCGCGCGACGTGCTTGGGCGCGAGGTCCGGGCGCAGCTTGATGACGACGCGGCCAGCCTCGAGATCCAGGTAAAGGGTGTTTTCGAGGTCCTGGCCGGTGGCGGCGGCGCTGAGGGTCATGGCGAGGACGAGGCTCCCCAAAATGCGCGTGATCCGATGCATGGACGGTGGCTCCTGTTGATCCTGGTCTGGCCCGCCAGCGGCCGTGCGGTGTCCGCTCGCCTTCGACACGCTTCGGGCGGGTGCGTCAAGCCCGAATGTGCTATGGTCGGGGCATGCGACGTGGCCATGACGCGATCTACGCGACCACGGCGGCACCCGCCAGGGAGCGGGCGGCCCTGCTCCATCTCGCGACCCGCTCTGACGCCAGGGGGCTCGGCCAGCTGGCATCGCATCTCGGCGCCCTGCTCGCGACCGGTGCTGCCGTGGCCTTTGCGCGCGGCTCGCCCTGGCTCGTTCCTGCGATGCTACTGTACGGCATCGTGCTGATGTTTCTGTTCGCGCCGCTGCACGAAACAATCCATCGCACGGCGTTTCGGAGCCGCCGGCTGAACGATGTGGTGGCCTGGGCCTGCGGCGCGGTCCTGATCCTGCCGCCCGAGTATTTTCGCGCCTTTCACTTCGCGCACCACCGCTTCACGCAGGACCCCGAGCACGACCCGGAGCTTGCCACTCCAAAGCCTGCCTCGCTGGGCAGCTATCTCTGGCAGGTCTCGGGGCTGCCCTACTGGCGCGAGCGGCTCACGAGCACGCTCCGCCAGGCGCTCGGCCGGGTCGACGAGCCGTTCATCGCGCCGCGGGCACGGCCGCGGATCGTCCGCGAAGCGCGCCTGCTGCTTGGCTTCTATGGGCTCGTCGCGCTCGGCTCGATCGCGGCGGCGAGCGATGCCGCTCTGATGTACTGGCTCGTTCCGGCGCTGCTCGGTCAGCCGTTCCTGCGCATGTACCTCCTCGCCGAGCACACCGGTTGCCCGTTGGTGCCGGAGATGCTGCGCAACTCGCGCACCACCCGAAGCCTCGCCCTGATCCGGCGCCTCGCCTGGAACATGCCCTATCATGCCGAGCACCACGCCCACCCGGCGCTGCCGTTCCATGCTCTGCCCGCCGCGCACGCGCTGCTCGAGGACAAGGTCGCGATACAGGCGAGCGGCTACGTCGCGGTCCAGCGCACGATCCTGCGCGAACTCGGGCGAGCGGATCCGCCCGCGGCCTCTTGCCCGAGAATCCAGCCTTCGACCCGTCGGACTGCCGGATCGTCGGGTTCGCCCGGCGCCCGGTGACCGAGCACCACATTGAGCATGCCGAACAGCCCGACCATGGCGTCGAAGCGGTCGTCACCACCAGCTCCGGCGCCAAAGCCGTCCGCGATCTCGGCGACCATGGCGGGCGCGAGTTCGAGGCCGGCGCCCTTCGCCCAGGCCAGCAGCCGCGGCGCGTTGGAGCGACGCACCGCCTGCCTGCGTTTGCCGCCGCGCAGGTCGAGGCGAAGATGACCACAGACCTCGGCCGGATAGGTCTCAGCGACGACGAAGCGGTGGCGCGTCAGCAGTTCGTCGAGGCTGCCTTGAAACGGCCAGAGTGCGAGATCGACGCCGGCTTGTAACGCGGGCGCAAGAAGATCGCGCCAACCGGTGATTGTCGCCTTGCCGACCTGCTGGCCGCCGAGCGTCCAGAACAGGGCGCAGGCCGCCCCGCGCTCCGCCGTCCGCCGGTCGCAGGCGCGCAGCAGGTCGGACCAATGCGCGAGACCCAGGCGATCGAGCAGATGGTGGCGCCGGCGGGCACCCGGCAGTAGCGGATAAAACGGCCGGTCGAGACCGATCTCGTCCTCCCGCGTTGCCACGATATAGAACCGCTCGTCGAGCTCTTTGAGCGCGGCGCTAAAGTCGGCGATCCCGGCAAGTTCCGCATAGGCTCTCGGAAGACCGATTGGAAAATCGACCCCGAGGAGCACTTGACCCCCTCCGGCCTGTTGTCCGAGGCGCGAGCAGAGCCCGTCGAGCGGCCCGACGGGCTCGGGCGCAAACGCAACATAGCGACCCTCCGGCTGCAACGCCGCCCGGGCGAGCCAACGCTTCGAGGGATGGATGCTCCAGTCGGCGTGGGCGATGAGGCTCGGCAGCGCCGCCGCCGGCATCAGAACAGCGTGCCGTCGCTCACGAGCTGGAGCGGCGGCCCCCCGCCCGGGCGTCGCTCGCGGGCGATCCGCCGGCCGGCGGCCCAGGTGCCGCCCTCCAGCACCTTGGCGAGCGGCAGCTGTTCGGGCCTGAGGTCGATCCTGGCCCGGATGCGCTCGGCCAGACGGTCGATCAGGGCGACGGTCAGCGCGCGCCACTCGACCACGATCTCGGACGCACCCGGATGCGCCTCGCCGAGCACGGCTTCGTGCCTGGGCCGCAATACGCCGAGATCGATCAGCAGGCCGCCGTTGCGGTATTCGGCGAGCGCGGTCAGCCGGTCGAGGTCGGTCACCTCGATGCCGGCATCCTGGAGCGGCTCGATCAGCGAATAGGCGAGCCATTGGGAGAGCTTGTGGAACGGCACGAGGCCATTGGTCAGATCATCGCTCGCCGCCGCGGGGTGCTGGCCGACGTCACCGAGATTGACGCCCGCGAGCTCGATCCGCCCGGGCCAGATGTCCCCCAACCCCTCCAGCAGGGCTGCGAGAATGGCTGGCGCGGGCAACCGCCGGCGCTCCGCCTTTCGGGCCAGATGGTCGAACAGCCCGCCAATCCGCGGCGCCCGCGCGCCGAACAGCTCGGGCCTGGCCATCAGGATTCGACCGAGCTCGTTGAGCAGCCGGCAGCGACCGGCCAGACCGATCAGCGGATTGTCGTCGCGCACCTGGAAGGCGCGGCCGAGGCTCGCCTCTCCGAGCGCGATGAGAGCTTCGGCATCGGCGCGCAGCGGCTGATCCGCGCGGGCGGACAAGATCCCGGCGCGGAACAGATCGAAGCTCGCCACCGCAAGCCCTTCCGAGCGCGCATAGGTCTCGCGAGTGGTCGGCTCGACGTAGCGCCAGGCATCACCCGCGCCGGCATCGAGCAGCACGCTCGCCACGACGAGGTCGAAGCGGATGCGCGCCAGCTCGTCCGCCGGAACGTCCGAAAGCCGGGCCGCCAGCGCCGCCCAGCGATCGTGCCCGCCGGCCGCGAAATGCCGCCAGCGGCTATGATAGGGTATGTCGAGCGTCGGGTAGTTCGCCCGCATGGTGTCGATCACGTAGTCCGTGGCCGGGTCGAGCCAGTCGTGATCGAGAGCGAAATGCTGCAGCTCGCCACGCTCGGCCGCCGCCAGCACGAGGCCGCAGCGGATGCGGATCGCCTCGGGCGTGCGCAGCCAGGCGATTGCCTCGGCCGGGCTCCGGAACCCTGTCACTCAGCGGGCCTGGTAGTCGGTCAGGGCGCGTCCCTTGGCGACTTCGAGCTCGGTCCGGGTCGGCGACTCCACGGCGTAATAGCCGGCCGCCTTCTTGGCGTCGATCTCGACCTTGGCGTCCTCGGGAATGCGATCCGGCGGGATCGGCACGCGCTCGACGATCTCGATGCCCGAGCGGACCATCGCGTCGTACTTCAGGTTGCTCATCGAGACCAGGCGATGGATGCGCGTGATGCCGAGCCAGTGGAGGACATCCGGCATCAGCTCCTGAAAGCGCACGTCCTGAACGCCGGCAACGCATTCGGTGCGCTCGAAATAGGCCGCCGCGCGATCGCCGCCCGCCTGGCGCTTGCGGGCGTTGTAGACCAGGAACTTGGTGACCTCGCCGAGTGCCCGGCCCTCCTTGCGATTGTAGACGATCAGCCCGGTACCGCCCGCCTGCGCAGTCTCGATGCAGACCTCGATGCCGTGCACCAGGTAGGGCCGGCACGTGCAGATGTCGGAACCGAACACGTCGGAGCCATTGCATTCGTCATGCACCCGGCAGGCCACCTGGCGCGCCGGATCGGCGAGCCCGGCGAGGTCGCCGAAGATGTACGCGGTCTGGCCGCCGATCGGCGGCAGAAACACCTTGAGGTCGGTCCGGGTCACCAGCTCAGGGAACATGCCGCCGGTCTGCTCGAACAGGTGTCGTCTCAGGCTCGTCTCCGCGACGCCGCAGCGTTCGGCCACACCGGGCAGGTACCACACCGGCTCGATCGCCACCTTGGTGCAGTTGACCTCCCCGCTCGCGCTGACGATCCGGCCATCGGCCTCGAGCTCCTCGAAGCGCACTGCATGCCGGAGCTCCGGCACCGTGAGGCGCGCCTTGGTCACCGCGATCGTCGGGCGGATGTCCCAGCCCTGGACGAGCTGCTCGGCGAACGCCTCGCCGACGATGTGGCCCCAAGGATCGAGCGAGACGATCTTGGCCGGATCAGCCCACGGCGCGTGCGGGCCGATCGGCTCCGCCGGCGCCGTATTGGTCAGATCCGGTCGATGCAGCGCGTTGAGGCTGCCCGCGGCGATCGCGAGCGCGCGATAGAGCGCGTAGGAGCCGGAATGGGCACCGATGACGTTGCGCCGGCTCAGGTCGCCGAGCGTCCCGATTACCGGGCCGCGCGCCGCCGGCGTTGCCGCCCCCCAGCGGATCGGCGGCGGCTTCGAGCGGCCCGGCCGCGGATGCGAGGTGAGCGTGATATGGCGCGCCGATTCCGGCCGCTCGGGGGCACTTGGGTCAATCATCGCGTCCTGTCCACCTGTGCGGCGAGATCATTGTCGAAACCGCCAGGCGAGTGGAATCTTTCCCTCCGGCCATTGGCCGCACGCGTGGGATATCCTAATCTGGTGATGATTAAGCGAACTGCCAGAGCATGTCACGCCAAGGGGGAGGAGCCGATGCGTCTGCTGCGTTATGGGCCGAGCGGCACCGAGAAGCCGGGGCTGTTGGATGCCGAGGGCCGAATTCGCGATCTCTCGGCGGAGATCGCCGACATCACGCCGGACATTCTGGCGCCCGATCGCCTGGCGCGCCTCGCGGCGCTCGATCCGGCTTCACTACCGCTGATCAGCGGCGCGCCGCGTCTCGGCCCGCCGATCGCGCAGGTACCGAACCTGGTCTGCATCGGTCTCAATTACGCCGACCATGCGCGCGAGACCAACTCGCCGCTCCCCGAAGAGCCGATCGTGTTCATGAAGCACACCGGGGCGATCATCGGTCCCAACGACCGGGTGCGGATACCGCGCGGCTCGAGCAAGACCGACTGGGAGGTTGAACTGGGCGTCGTGATCGGCCGGCGCGCCTCCTACGTCGACGAAGCAAGTGCCATGGACTACGTCACCGGCTACTGCATCGTCAACGACGTGTCCGAGCGCGATTTCCAGTTCAAGGGCGGCGGCAACCAGTGGATCAAAGGCAAGAGCCCGGACACTTTCGCCCCGATCGGTCCCTGGCTGGTAACCAAGGACGAGGTGGCCGATCCGCACAACCTCGCCATGTGGCTCGAGGTCGACGGCCATCGCTATCAGAACGGCTCGACCACGACCATGATCTTCGGCGTGCCCTACCTCGTGAGCCATCTCAGCCGCTACATGACGCTCCGGCCCGGCGACATCATCTCGACCGGCACGCCGCCCGGGGTCGGCGCCGGCGTCAAGCCCACGCCCGTGTTTCTGAAGGCCGGCAACGTCATGCGCCTCGGGGTCGAGGGTCTCGGCGAGCAGCGTCAGGAGGTGGTGGCGTTCGGCTGATGCGGCACGAACGAGGGGTAACCTCCGGGAATGGCTGGTCGGTTCAGGGTCGACCCGCGCGAAGATCGACCATCGCCTCGGCGGGAATGATCGCGCCGGGGTGGGCGATCACCCGGGCGGCGAGGGCGCAGCCGAGCCGGGCCGCGGCGTCCGGCTCGCCGTCGAGCAGGCGGGCGGCGAGATAGCCGGCGTTGAAGCTGTCCCCGGCCGCGGTGCTGTCGACCACCTTGCTGACCGGAATAGCTGCCACCTCACCCGTGAACGCCGCCGACGACAGGTAGCAACCGGCGGGACCGAGCTTGACCACCACCTCGGCGACGCCGCGCCGGTGCAGCTGGTCGGCCGAGGCTAGGGCGTCGCTCGCGCCGAACAATGCCCGCTCGTCGTCGAGGGTCGGTAGCGCGATGTCGGTCCGACGCAGCATCTCGTCGAACACGCGCACTGCCTCCGACCGATCCGGCCAGCCAACGGGTCGGAAATTGCCATCGAAAGCGACCCGTCCGCCCCGCTCGCGAACCTCGTCGGCGATCGTCATCAACGCCGCGCGCTGCGGCTGCTCGAGGATCGAAAGCGTGATGCCCGAGGCGTAGAGCAGATCGTAGCCGGCGAGGTGGTCGCGGATCTGGCCGGCGCGCTCGCGCTCGAGCAGATCGCGCGCGGCCGATGCGGAGCGCCAATAGGTGAAGCTACGCTCGCCCCGCTCGTCGGTGCGGATGGTGTAGAGGCCAGGCAGCCGGCCGGCGAGGCGCGCGACCAGACCGGTGCCGATGCCCTCGCTCTGCCACATGGCGAGCATGGCGTCGCTGTAGGCGTCGTCGCCGAGCGCGGTGACGTAGTCGACCTGAACCCCTCGCTCGCGGGTCAACCGGGCGAGGTAGACTGCCGTGTTCAGCGTGTCGCCGCCATAGGCGAGGGTGAGCTCGGTCGGGCTGCGGTGGCGCAGCTCGATCATGCACTCGCCGAGGCAGGCGATCCGAAGGGACTCCCGACGCAACGGAAGTCCCCGATCAGGCCGCACGGCTGAGAGATTGATGCAATGACTTCTCCACCTCCTCCGCCAGCGTGAGCGATGCGGTCAGCCCGGGGCTTTCGATCGCGAACAGATTGACCAGGCCGGCGATGCCGTGCTCGCGCGGACCCTGGACGATGAAGTCGGCGGCCGCGGCGCCCTTCGGTGAGATCTTCGGCCGGATGCCGGCGTAGCCCGGTTCGATCGCACCGTCCTGAAGGCCCGGATAATAGGCGCGGATCGCATCGTAGAAGACCTCGGCACGCTTCGGGT
>JBKPDM010000336.1:0-5925 GCA_046727895.1 Pseudomonadota bacterium
ATATGATCGAGCTCGCCCATGGCCGCGGCATCCCGGTGCTGCTCGACGCGGCGCAGGCAGTGCAGCACCTGCCGGTCGACGTTCGGGAGCTGGATTGCGAGTTCCTCGTCTTCTCCGGCCACAAGCTCTATGGCCCCTCCGGCATCGGGGCGCTCTATGGCAAGGCCGAACTGCTTGAAGCGATGCCACCCTATCAGGGCGGCGGCGAGATGATCACGTCGGTCAGCTTCGCCGGCACCGAGTTCAACGAGATCCCGTACAAGTTCGAGGCCGGCACGCCGGCGATCGAGGCCGCGGTCGGGCTCGGCGCGGCGATCGACTACGTCGAGGAGCTCGGTCTCGACGCCATTGCCGCGCACGAAGCCCGGCTGCTCGCGTACGCCACGCGGGCCATGCAGCAGGTGCCGGGGCTGCGGCTCGTCGGCACGGCGCGCGAGAAGTGCAGCGTGCTCTCGTTCGTCATGGCGCGGGCGCATCCGCAGGACATCGGCACGCTCCTGGATCTGGACGGGATCGCCATCCGGACCGGACATCATTGTGCCCAGCCGGTAATCGAGCGCCTGGGGCACAGCGCCACCGCGCGCGCCTCGCTCGGCCTCTACAACACCGAAGACGACATCGACGCGCTCGTCGCGAGCCTGCGGTGCATCGCCTCGATGTTCTGAAGCTGGAGGGCAGGATGGACGACGATGCCCGCCTCGATCGCGCGACCGAGTTTCTGTCCGAGGGCGAGGCCGACTCCCCACACCGGCCCGCGATCGACCCCCTCGGCGATCAGGTGGTCGAGGTGCTGCGGACCGTTTACGACCCCGAGATCCCGGTCAACATCTTCGAGCTCGGCCTGATCTACAAGGTCGACATCGATGACGAGAAGCACGTCCGCATCGAGATGACGCTGACCTCGCCGGGCTGCCCGGTCGCTGGCATCCTGCCGGACGAGGTCCGGACCAAGGTCGAAGGGGTCGAGGGCGTCAGCGGCGCCACGGTCGACGTGGTCTGGGATCCCCCCTGGAACCCCGGCATGATGACCGAAGAGGCGCAGCTCGAGCTCGGCATCATCTACTGATACGGCTCCGCATGGGCTTGGCGGGCGCGGGCGCGCCGCACCTTCAGCTTCCCGGTCAGACGGACCCGGCTTTTCGGCAGTCAGCGCCGGCGAGAGCGGTCTCGGCCTCGGCTCCCGCGGGCGGTGGCGCTCAGCCCAGGCGCTTCAGCAGTCCGTCCAGCTGGTCGGCCGAGTGATAGGCGATGCTGAGGACTCCGCCCGGGCCTTTGGGCTTGAGGCTGACGCTTAGACCGAGCCGGCCGGACAGGTCACGCTCCAGTGCGAGCGTGTTCGGGTCCTTCGCGGATGACTTCGCGGGCGAGCGCGCAGCGCGCTGACTGTCCGCCCGAACCAGCGCTTCGGTCTGCCGCACGTTCAGGCCGCGCGCGACCACCGCCTTCGCCAGTCCGACCGGGTCGCTGGCGCCGAGCAGGGCGCGGGCGTGGCCGGCCGACAGCTCGCCGCGCTCGAGCATCTCCCGGACCGGGGCAGGCAGGCCCAGAAGCCGCAGGAGATTGGCGATGTGGCTGCGGCTCTTGCCGAGCGCGCCGGCGAGCGCCTCCTGGGTATGATCGAACTCGTCGATCAGGCGGCGGTAGCCCTCGGCCTCCTCGAGCGGCGAGAGGTCCTGGCGCTGCACGTTCTCGAGCAACGCCACCTCGAGCGCGGCCCGGTCGGACAGCTCGTGCAGGATGACCGGCAGCTCGTGGATGCCGGCGAGCTGGGCTGCGCGCCAGCGCCGCTCGCCCGCGACGATCTCGTAGAAGTCGGCGCCGTTCGGCGCGCGGCGCACCAGGAGCGGCTGCATGACGCCGTGACTGCGGATCGACTCGGCGAGCCCGGCCAGATCGTCCTCGCTGAAACGGCGGCGCGGTTGCAGGGCCGAGGGACGCAGATACTCGATCGGTACCGTGCGCGGCGGCTCGGCCGCGCTCGACCCGGGGAGCCCCTCCGACGGCACGCCGAGCAGCGCCGAGAGACCCATGCCGAGGCCTCGGCGCCGGGCCGTGGACCTGGCGTCGTCGCCGAACTCGGTCATAGCGCCGCCTCGGCGACCTGCTCGCGGCGCAGCACCTCGCCGGCCAGCTGCACGTAGGCCTGCGAGCCGGGGCAGCGAAAATCGTACAGGAGCACGGGCATGCCGTGGGAGGGCGCCTCGGAGACCCGGACGTTGCGCGGCACGACCGTATCGTAGACCCGCTTGCCGAGGAAGCTGCGCACGTCGGTCGCGACCTGCTGAGCGAGGTTATTGCGGCGATCGAACATCGTGAGCAGCACTCCCTGGACCTCGAGCAGGGGGTTGAAGGTGCGGCGTACCCGCTCGATGGTCCGCAGCAGCAGGCTCAAGCCCTCGAGGGCGAAGAACTCGCACTGCAGCGGCACCAGGACCGCGCGCGCCGCCACCAGGGCGTTGACCGTGAGGAGTCCAAGCGAGGGCGGGCAGTCGATCAGCACGTAGTCGTAGTCCCGATCGAGGTCGTCGAGCGCGTCCTTGAGGCGGAACTCGCGCCGCTCGCGCTCGACCAGCTCCAGCTCGGCCGCAGAGAGGTCGACCACCGCCGGGACCAGATCGAAGCCCGGAATCTTGGTTCGGATCACGGCTTCCTCGAGCCTGGCGTCGCCGAGAACCACGTTGTAGGTGGTCACGTTGCGCGCCGCGTGCTGGATGCCGAGGCCGGTGCTCGCATTGCCCTGGGGATCGATGTCGATCAGCAGCACGGTCTTGCCGCAGGCGGCAAGCGCCGTACCGAGGTTGATCGCGGTCGTGGTCTTACCGACCCCGCCCTTCTGGTTGGCGACAGCCATCACGCGGCCGAGCTGCCGAGGCTTTCGGTTGACGATCACGCGCACGGCCGACCTCCCGGAGTTTGAGCACGATGCCCGACGGTGCGGACAGGCTCGGGAACATTTCCGGCACCATATGCCAGTCCCCCGCGGCGTCGGTCAACTCCTGCGGGATTGTGGCGCCGCCTTTGAGGAACAAACAGACCGTCGCCGGGGTCAGGAAGCGCTCGGCCAGGGTGAGGAGCCGGGGCAGGGGCGCCAGCGCGCGCGCGGTGATGACGTCCGCGGGCCAGCCCGCCAGATGCTCGATGCGCTCTGCATGGATCACCACGCTTGCCCCGGTCGTTCGCGCGACCTCGCGCAGGAACTGCGCCTTGCGCGGATCGCTCTCGATCAGATGGACGCCGGGCACGCCGAGCAGAGCCAGGACCATGCCGGGCAGTCCGGCGCCGCTGCCGAGATCGACCAGCGACCCGGCGGCCGATGGCAGGTGCGCGGCGAGCTGCGCCGAATCGAGGATGTGGCGACGCCAGGGATCGGCCAGGGTGGCCGGTCCGACCAGATTGATCGCCCGCTGCCAGCGGCGCAGGAGGTCGAGGTAGACCGTCAGACGGTCCAGTGTTTCACGTGAAACATCGATGGTGGCAGCGAACGCTTCGCGGCTCAACGGCCGCTCGACCATGTCTCAGGCCGCCTTGTGGGCATAGCGATAAAGGATCGTCAGCGCGGCCGGCGTCATGCCCGGCAGACGCGCCGCGGCGCCGAGCGTCGGCGGCCGGACCTCAGCCAGCCGCAGCCGGATCTCGCTGCTCAGGCCGGCGATCGCATCGAGATCGAGGTCGCGGGGCAGCTCGAAGGCCTCCTCGGCGCGCAGCGTCGCAATATCGCTCGCCTGGCGCGCCAGATAGCCGGCGTAGCGGGCCTCGATCTCGAGCTGCTCGACCACGTCCGCCCGAAGACCCGCCAGCTCCGGCCAGATGGCGGCGAGCCCCGCGACCCTGACATTCGCCAGACGCAGGAGCTCCAGCCCGTCCCGTACGATCCCGTCGAGCTTGACCTCCAGCCCGAACCCGCGCGCCGCAGTGGGGCTGAGGCGAAGCTGCGAGAGGCGCCGTTCAGCAGCTTCCAGGGCAGCGCGCTTGATGGCGAAGGCACGCCGGCGGCGTGTGCCGACCACGCCGATCGCCTCGCCCTTCGGCGTCAGCCGCCGGTCGGCGTTGTCTGCCCGAAGCGTCAGACGATATTCGGCGCGCGAGGTGAACATCCGATAGGGCTCGCTCACGCCCTGGGTCGTCAGGTCGTCGATCAGGACCCCGATGTAGGCATCGGCCCGATCGAGCGTGAAGCGCCGTCGGCCGCTCGCGGCCAGCGCCGCGTTGATGCCCGCGATCAGCCCCTGGGCGGCGGCCTCTTCGTAGCCCGTGGTGCCATTGATCTGGCCAGCCAGGAACAGCCGCGGCACACGGCGGCTCTCCAGGGTCGGATCGAGCTCGCGCGGATCGACGTGATCGTACTCGATCGCGTAGCCGGGTCGCAGCATCGTGGCCTGCTCGAGCCCGGGCACCGTCTTCAGCATCCTGGCCTGGATGTCTGCCGGCAGCGAGGTCGAGATGCCGTTCGGATACACGGTCACATCGTCCAGCCCCTCGGGCTCGAGAAAGATCTGGTGGCGCGGCCGGTCGGCGAAGCGGACCACCTTGTCCTCGATCGAGGGGCAATAGCGCACGCCGGTCGCGGCGATCCGGCCCGCGTACATGGGCGAGCGGTCGAGGTTGGCGCGGATCAGGTCGTGAGTCGCCGCCGTCGTGCCGGTGATCGCGCAATCGACCTGCGGGTTGGTGGGGGTCTCGGTGAGCGTCGAGAACGGCTCGGCCGGATCGTCGCCCGGCTGGCGTCGGAGGCCGCGGAAGTCGATCGTGCGCCCGTCGAGACGCGGCGGCGTGCCGGTCTTCAGCCGGGCGAGGGCGAAGCCCGCGCGGGCCAGGCTCTGCGCGAGACGCACCGCGGGCGCGTCCCCGACCCGACCGGCCGGCCAGCGCTCCAGGCCGATGTGGATCTCGCCCCGCAGGAACGTGCCCGTGGTCAGCACGACCGCGCCGGCGGGCCATGCCTCGCCGTCGGCCGCGACCACGCCAGAGACGCATCCGGCCCGATCGAAGCGCAGATCGTCGACCGCACGAGCCTGAATGGCGAGATTCGGCTGCTCGGCCAGCAGTGCCGCGATCGCCCGTCGGTAGAGGCGCCGATCGGCCTGCGCCCTTGGCCCGCGCACGGCCGGTCCCTTGCTGCGATTGAGCACCCGGAACTGGATCCCGGCTCGATCGATGGCGCGCCCCATGAGGCCGTCCAGAGCGTCGATCTCGCGGACCAGATGGCCGCGACCGAGACCGCCGATCGCGGGGTTGCAGGACATCGCGCCGATGGTCTCGAGCTTGTGGGTCAGGAGCAGCGTGCGCGCGCCGAGCCGCGCACTCGCCGCCGCGGCCTCGCAGCCGGCGTGGCCGGCGCCGATCACGATCACGTCGTAGTCTGCCATGGCCGGCTGTTGTGTCGCGGCCGCGATTGGGCGTCAACGGTTTCCCCATCGAAGCGCGGCTCTCGCGGGCAGGCTTCGGCTCGGCAGGGCAGCCGCGTCAGCGCCCCGGCCACCCGGTGTTGGCGTGGCGGACAGAGCGTCTGCCGAAACTGTCTCTATGTCAGCCGCGCTGGTCCTGGAAGCAAGAAGCCCCGCCGGCCGGGCCGGCGGGGCTTGCACTTAGTCTGTCCGGGCTGCGTCGCCGCGCCGCGGCTCAAAACTCCCAACGCGCGCGCAGGACCACGTTGTGGCTCTGGTAGTCCGGGTTCAGCAGACCCGTTTTCGCGGCCTTGAAGTCGAGGTCTTCGACCCGCACGTAGCGATAGGCCAGCCCGAGCGAGAGGGAGTCGGTCAACGGCAACACGAAGGTCGGCCTCGCCCCGCGCAGCTCGAGCCACGGCATCGCCCCGCCCCACCACGTGGTCGGGCTCGCGGCCGGCGTCAGAGCCAGCGTCCTGAACGCATCGGCCGGCCTCCTGCCAGTCGCCGCCGCCGGCAGCGTCGCTCGAAGCGCTGGCTG